>CAIUOU010000158.1 GCA_903900845.1 uncultured Opitutia bacterium | reverse complement strand
CGATCACGGTGACAACGGTGAACGACGTGCCGGTGCTGGCGGCGGGCAAGGTGACGCTCGCGCGAAGCGCCTCCTTGACGGTCAACACCAACGGAGAGGTGGCGCTGACGGAGACGAGCGTAGTGCCGGCGGGAGCGAAGGTGGTGGGAGTGACGCTGAATCTGGAGTACAGCACGTACTGGGCATCGGACGCGGTGTCGGGCTGCTACGTGCGCCTGAACGGGACGACGTTCGAGCCGCTGGGGTGGACCGGGCTGGGCACCTCGAATAACTTCGTGGCGGTGGAGCGGAAGTACGCGGGAGCGCTTCCCGGCTACAACGTGGGTTCGGCGAATACGTGGACCTTCGGGTCGGCGTGGAACCCGACGAACCTGCGCAACGTCGCAATCACCGTTTACTACGAGGCTGCTGGTGAGCCGGCCCTGGTGCTGAACGGGACCGAAGACAGCACGGTTTCCTTCACCGCGGCGCTCTTTGAAAACGCGTTCAAGGATGTGGATGGATCGGCGCTCGCGAGCATCACGGTGGTGACACTCCCGGGCACGGGAGTGCTGAAGCTCGCCAACGTGGCGGTGACGGCCGGCCAGATAATCACGGCGTCCAATCTCGGTGGCCTCACCTACGAGCCGGTGCTGAACGACAACGGGGCGAAGACGTTCACGGTCACGGCCTCGGACGGATCGCTACCATCAGCTGCGGCCACGGTGACGATCAACCTCACGGCCGTGAACGACGCGCCGGCGACTTCCGGAACCGCTACGCTGGCGAGGGTTTCCTCCACCATCGGGACCGCGGCCCCGGGCGCCACGGTCGCGAGTCTCTTCGGAGGAAGCTTCAGCGACCCGGACGGCACCGCTAGCCTGGCGGGAATCGCAATCGCGGAACACACATCGGCGCTCTCCTCGAGGGGCGAGTGGCAGTATTCGACTGACGGGACGACCTGGATTCAACTGCCCGCGGCAACTGCAGCCACGGCTGTCACGCTGAAGGCGAACGATAGGCTCCGCTTTGTCCCCGTTACCTCTTACGGCGGGGCGGCCACCCCGTTGAGCGCTTATTTGATCGAGTCGGGCGGTGCGGACGTCACCAGCGGCGGAGCCGTCAATCTAAGTTCCATCGGTTCACAGGTCGTCCTGACGGGCGGGACTATTTCAGATAGTCCCGGGGGAAATGTCATCGGCTGGAGCTCAAAGTATAGCGACTCCTTTCATCCCATCCGGATCGCCGACCAGCAAAGTGGGGCCCCCTCCGCCGACAGTTTCGGAAACAACTACTGGATTTCCTCGGACGGCCAAGTGCCCGCGTGGGTGCTGATCGATCTCGGCGCCGAAGCGGCGGCTCTGGGCCGCATAGAGCTCTTCAACACTCGCAATTCTAATTACGGCGATCGCGGCTCGCAGAGTTTCCGGATCGAGGTGGCCAACGCGATCACGGGTGACGGGCCCATAAATTACGTTTTGTCCAACCCGGTCACGGTTGCCTCCGGCACCCTTTCTGATGTGAATCCTGCCGGCGCGGTGCCTGTTGCCCAGGGGTTTACGCTGGCAACCGGCGGAACACCCTACCGCTACCTGCGCTTCGTGGCCGAAACCGCCAGAAGCAACAACGCGGGGTTGAACGAACTGAAGGTTTACCGCTGGGTCAGCGTCGTCCCGGGCGGCTCGACGACTTACTCCTTGGGCACGGTCTCGCTGAATCACACCGTTAACGCGGCTCCGATCGCCAACGTGCAAAGTGTGACGACAAACGAGGATACGCCGGTCGCGATCACCCTGACGGGAAGCGACGTGGAGGGTAGCGCGTTGACCTACACGATGCTCGCGGTACCTGCAAAGGGCACTCTTTCGGGCAACGCTCCCAATCTAAGTTATACGCCCTCGGCGAACTCCAACGGTGCGGACAGCTTCACGTTCAAGGTGAACGATGGCCTGGTGGACTCGAGCCCGGCTACGGTGACGATCACCGTGACCGCGGTGAACGACGCGCCGACGCTCGCGGGCGGCCTTTCGGCGCAAGGTGGCGTGAAGACCACCGCGGGCGCATACACTGTCCACACCTTCACCGGCTCTTCCGGCAGCTTCACGCCAGCGGCGTCCGGCCTGATGGAAGTGCTCGTGGTCGGTGGCGGTGGCGGTGGCGGTGGCTCCTACGTCGGTGGCGGAGGCGGAGGAGGAGGAGTTCTTTCCAGCACGACCTATGCGGTGAATGCCGGAGGGCCGATAACGGTTCTGGTGGGCGCAGGCGGTAAAGGGGGTGGTTTCGCGACCCAAGGCGGTAACGGAGGCAGCAGCCAATTCGGTTCATTAGTGGCAACGGGCGGTGGCGGGGGAGGTAGTTACGGGGCTAGCGCGGGGCTTGATGGCGGGTCCGGTGGGGGAGCGGGTTGGCAAGGCGTGGCGGGCGCCGGAGTCGCCGGCCAAGGCGCCTCGGGAGGTCCATTCGGGACCGCCCCCGCTAATCATGGCGGTGGTGGCGGTGGTGCCGGGGGAACTCCGGACAGCTCCGGAGTCGGCGGGGTCGGTGTGGCCAGCTCGATCACCGGCGTGAGCTCCTACTACGCCGGCGGGGGTGCGGCGGGCACAGATCATTCCTTACGGCTATCGGGTGGGCTTGGTGGAGGCGGTGACGGTGGCGACGGAGCCAGCGATAACCGCAGCGGCTTAAACGGAGCCGCGAACACCGGCGGTGGCGGTGGTGGCGGCGGCGGTCACTCGGCGGCCCCGGTGGGCGGTGATGGTGGGTCAGGTGTCGTGATCGTGCGCTACCGCTCAAGCGCTATCGACTATGCAGATACGGCTGCAAATGACGGCTTCGTGGATGTGACGGGAACACTCGTCGGGGCGGATGTGGACAGCGCAACGCTGGCCTACGGGATATCGGGTATCACGGCGGTTAACGGGGTCGCGACCAAGGTCGGAACCTACGGCACGCTGACGGTAACGACCACGAGCGGCGCGTACACGTTCACGCCGAACGCCGCGGCGATCAACGCGCTGAGCGCAGCGACGACGGAGACCTTCACGGTGTCGGTAAGCGACGGGGCCGAGACCACAACGACCAGCTTGGCGATCAACCTGACAGCGGTGAACGACTTGCCGACCATATCGGCGATTGCCGCGCAAAGCACGAACGAGGATACGCCGACCTCGGCGATCGCGTTCACGGCCGGGGACGCGGAGACAGCGGCGGGATCGCTGACGGTGACGGCGACCTCCTCGAACCTGAATGTCGTGGCCGCGAGCGGGATCAGCCTCGGGGGCAGCGGGGCGAATCGTACGATCACGCTGACGCCGGCGGCGAACGCCAGCGGCACCAGCACGATCACGGTGACGGTCATGGACGCGAACAACGCCAGTACCTCCTTGAATTTCGTGCTGACCGTTAACCCGGTGAATGACCTCCCGAGCATCGGGACCACCATCTTCTCGGAGAATTTCAACGCGCTGACCGGTATCAGTAGCGGTTTCCAACTAAACACTTCGTATCCGGTTCAGTACAACGCAACCCTGCCCAACTGGACCAGGTCGGGACTCAACGCGTTTCACTCTGTCGGACGCACGGGAGCAGGTGGAAGCGACAACGCCTTGATGATCTATGGAGACAACGTGGCGACGCTCACCACCGGAGTCGGCGCAAATTCTGCCGGGGTTCTTTATACCGTAGCATTCGATCTGGCCCCGGCGGTTTACCAGGACGGGTTCCAGCAAACCACTTCTAGCGATCGCCTGAGAGTCCAGATCCTGAACCCCGAAAACGTGGTCTTGGCCGACCACCAAGTGGCAGCCGGCGCGTTCTCCAGCGGTTACTCCTTCACGCCGAAAATCTTCACCTACACGGGCGATGGGAGCGGGAATGTGAGGGTGAAAATCCTGGGTCTCGACCAAAACAACGGACGATTCGCGGCAGCCATCGACAATCTTTCGATTTCGCGAGGGGTGTTATCGGCTCAGAGCACGAACGAGGATGTCGCGACTTCAGCGATCGCCTTCACCGTCGGGGACGTCGAGACTGCGGTGGAATCGCTGACGGTGACGGCGACCTCCTCGAACTTGAATGTCGTGGCCGCGAGCGGAATCAGCCTCGGAGGCGGCGGAGCGAACCGGGCGATCACGCTGACGCCGGTGGCCAACGCGAGCGGGACAAGCACGATCACGGTGACGGTGACGGATGCGAACAACGCCAGCACCACGACGAGTTTCGTCGTGACGGTGAATCCGGTGAACGACGCGCCTACCATCTCCGCTGGCGGGCAATCCACCGTGAGTCTCGCCGCGGTGATGGAGGACACGTCTTCCGCGTCCATTACGGCCACGCCCATCTCCTCCTTGGTCGCCAGTTTTGCCGATGCGGACTTCATTTCCCAGGGGCTCGCCGACGTCAGCGGCGTGGGTCGGACCTACGTGGATCAAACCACCGATGGGGGCGGGTGGGTCCTGCTCGCTTACGGGGCCAATGCTTCACTGGCCGGGTACCTCGACTCCGCGTTCGGATCGTTCGACGCGACCGCCAGGACCGGGTCGGCCTCGCTGTCGACGAGGGACATCCTCAGAACAGCCTCGGACCTGGCCTTCAGCTGGGCCGGCGCCGGAGGATCATTACCCACCGGTCCGATCACCTCCTACCCATCGGCGGTCGCTTTTTCGCTGCCGAATCCAGCCGCGATTACCGCCACCGGAGCAACCTCACCCTCGGCGGGCACAGGCACGGGAAACTTTTCACGAGTAGGCACCTCTTCCGAACAGTCGTTGGTGGCGTTACGGGTTCTGGCGGGCTCTCCCGGGCTACCGGCGTCGATGTACCTCCGAAACGTGACGTTCGGAGTGAACTACGGATCGGCGTACGGCTTGGTTAACAACGACGGAAGCAACCCGCAGTTGGACTGGTTGCCGGACGGACAGAATTTCAGTGCGCTCTACCTCGATCATCCGGGCGGGGGCGCGAGCAGTGGGTACGTTACCACCAGCGGTATGTCGGGATATGTCCCTTCGACGATGGCGGTATGGGCGAGATTGCCCCTAGCGCAGCCAAAGAAGGGCGTGGCGATCGTCGGCGTGGACTCCGCCAATGGAGTTTGGGAGTACAGCCTCGATGCAGGAACTTCCTGGCAGACCCTGAGCGGAGCGAGCGCATCCGCGGCTCGGTTGCTGCAGGCGGACAACGCTGCCCACCGCATCCGGTTTGTCCCGGCTAAGGATTTCGCCGGTACCGCCACGGCCACCTTTCGCTACTGGGATCAATCAACCGGCACCGCGGGCTCGACCGCCGACGTGACAACGAACGGCGGGACCGAGGCTTTTTCCACGAGCCAGCTGACACTTTCGGTGCTCGTGACGGCGGTGAATGACGCGCCGGTGGCGGTGGCTGGCACCCTGACTTCGATCGCGGAGGATGTGCCAGACGGCAGCAATACCGGCACGCTCGTCTCCGCCTTCGTGACGAATTTCACGGATGTGGACAGCGGCGCGGTGAAGGGGTTGGCGGTGATCGCAGTCGATACCACCAACGGCACCTGGCAGTATTCGACGAACGCGGGATCAACGTGGGCATCGCTGACGGGCGTGAGCACAAGTGCGGCGCGGCTGCTACGGGGCGACGACGCGAATACGAAGGTGCGCTTCGTGCCGAACGTGAATTACAATGGCGATGCGCCTTTTATCACTTACCGGGCTTGGGACCAAACGAGCGGGACGGCGGGGGCCACGGCGGATGTGGCGGCGAACGGTGGAAGCACGGCGTTCTCCAGCAACACCATTACGGCGACGATTACGGTGACGGCAGCGAACGACGCACCGACGCTCGCCGTGGGCGGGGCTTCAGCGGTCGGCGGCACGCAGACGAGTGCGGGCGGCTACACGATCCACACGTTTACGGGGAACGGCACCTTCACGCCAACGGGCTCCGGTGTGGTGGAGGTG
>CAIUOU010000157.1 GCA_903900845.1 uncultured Opitutia bacterium | reverse complement strand
GGGTCCAAAGCTCGACCTGCTCCTCCGGTTGAAGCTGGAGGTGGAGCTGCCGAGCCGCTGCCTCGGAAAAGACGCGGCGGAACTTGGGATCGAGGGCGCAGCCATCCTCGACGAGATCCGCGAGGTGGTGAATGGGAACCTCGCCCGCTTCGAGACCGACGCGGTGAAGGCTTCCGCGGGCCCGTAGGCGCTTCCGCCGCCAGTTCCGCCCTCAAGGCCCGGCCTCCGCTCGAGGCGGGCTCTTTCGTGCTCCTTGCGGCCGCCAGGGCGGCCGGGGGAAAGCTCGGCGTCCTTGGCGGCGCTCGGCGCTGCTTGGCGTTTTGCTAGAAGGCTCCCCCGTAGCGCGTTAGAAGGCGAAGCCATCCCCCGGAAACAAAAACCCCGGTAACCTTTTGGGCTACTGGGGCTTATCGCGAAATGGAGCGGGCGAAGAGACTCGAACTCTCGACGTCCACCTTGGCAAGGTGGTGCTCTACCAACTGAGCTACGCCCGCGAGAGAGCGTCAAGGAGTAGGGGCGCAGCAGGTTCCGTCAATAGCTATTTTCCCGGAAATGCGGTTCCGCGACTAATTCCTCAAAGCAGCACCAGATCGTTGCGGTGCACGACCTCGAGGCGGCGGCGGCCAGGATGTAGCGCGGCAAGTTCGTCACTCTGGCGGCCGGCAAGGGCGGGAATCTCCTCGCTGGCGAAGGCGGCCTTGCCGCGGGCGATGACACTGCCGTCCGGCGCGGCGATGTTCACGATATCACCCGCGGCGAAGGAACCGGAGGCTTCCGTGACGCCGACCGCCAGCAGGCTGCGGCCCTGTTCGCGGAGGGCGGGCACGGCGCGCGCGTTGACGCGGATGGTTCCGGCCGGGCGTTGGAAGTAGGCGAGCCAACGCTTACGCGCCTCGAGCGGCAGGCCGCTGGGGACGAAAAAGGTTCCCGGGCCCTCGCCGGAAAGTAGCCGCCCGATGATACCCGGCTCGGCACCGCTGGCGATGAAGACGCCGCAGCCCGACTTGGTGGCTAGCTTTGCGGCGGAGATTTTCGAGACCATGCCGCCGACGGCGGTCTCGCTCGTCGTGCCGCCAGCCATGGCCTCGATCTCCGGGGTGATGCGTTCGACGACCGGCACGATCCGGCCGGTACCCTTCAGATCAATCAGACCCGGCGCGGTGGAAAGGATGATGAGGTGGTCTGCCTGGGTGAGGCTGGCCACGAGGGCGGAGAGTGTGTCGTTGTCGCCGAATTTGATCTCCGCGGCGCTCACCGTGTCGTTCTCGTTGATGACCGGGATGGCATCGTAGGCGGTGATCTGCCGCAGCGTCTCGCGCACACCTAGAAAACGGCTGCGCGAGCGGAGATCCTCGTGGGTCAGCAGCACCTGGGCGACGGTGATGCCATGCGGGGCGAAGGCCTCGCGCCAAGTCTCCATCAGTCGAGATTGGCCGATGGCAGCGCACGCCTGCTTGCGGGAGACATCCCGGGGGCGGCGTTCGAGGCCGAGCGCCCCCATGCCGAGTCCGACGGCTCCGGAGGAGACCACGATCACCTCGGTACCGTGGGAGCGGAGGGCGGCTAGCTCGGTTGCGACGCCCGCGATGCGCGCGGAATCGAGCCGGCCCACGCCCGAGGTGAGCACGCCAGTGCCGAGCTTGACGACGACGCGGCGCGGGAGCGCGGCACCCGCGGAAGGCAATGCGGCGGGAGGCATGGCGGCGAGGGGCCGGAGTACGGCCGCCTCAAATGGTGAGCAATTCCTTTTCCTTGGCGGCGAGGTGCGTGTTGATGTCGGCGATCGCCTTGTCGGTGGCCGCCTGCACGTCCTTTTCGAGACGCTTCTCGTCGTCCTCGGCCAGCTTGCCGTCCTTTTTGAGCTTCTTCGCGGATTCCATCGCGTCGCGACGGACGTTGCGCACGTGGACGCGGCCCTCCTCGGCGAGCCGGTTCGCGTTCTTTACAAACTCCTGCCGGCGATCGCGGCTCATTTCCGGCAGCGGCACGCGCACGACCTTGCCGTCGGGAATCGGATTGAAGCCGAGATTGGCGTCGATGATCGCCTTGGCGATGGCCTTAACCATACCGGCATCCCACGGCTGGATCTGAATGATACGAGCGTCCGGAGTGGAAATCGCCGCGCACTGCTTGAGCGGCATATGGGAGCCGTAGGCCTCGACCATCACGGTCTCGACCATGGCGGGCGTGGCCTTGCCGGTGTGGATTGAGCTGAACTCGTGCAGCGTGTGATCCACGGCCTTCTTCATGCGGGCCTGGGTGTCGGTGAGGATGGGATGGGACATGGCGGAAAAGGGGAGATTGTGGCGAGGGCGGGTGGCGGATCAGTTTTTGACGAGGGTACCGATCTTTTCGCCGACGATCGCTTTGCGGATCGAGTGCTCGTCGTTGAGGTCGAACACCAGGATCGGAACGTTGTTGTCCATGCACAGCGAAAACGCCGTGGAGTCCATGACGTTCAGGCGCTGCTTGAGGGCGTCGATGAAGGTGAGTTGATCGTACTTCACCGCGTCGGTGTGCTTTTTCGGATCCTTGTCGTAGATGCCGTCGACCTTGGTCGCCTTCATGATGATGTCCGCGTGCAACTCGGACGCGCGGAGGGCCGCGGTGGTATCGGTCGAGAAGTAGGGGTTGCCGGTGCCGGCCACGAAGATGACCACGCGACCCTTCTCCATGTGACGCATGGCGCGCCGGAGGATGAACGGCTCGGCGATCTGGTTCATCGGGATGGCTGACTGAACACGCGTGCTGACGCCCAGCTTTTCGAGGCAATCCATGATCGCGAGGCCGTTGATCACGGTCGCGAGCATGCCCATGTAGTCGCCGGTGGTGCGGTCGACGCCGCGCTTCTCGCCGTTAAGCCCGCGGAAGATGTTGCCGCCGCCGATCACGACGCCCACCTGCACGCCGAGTTCGTGGATCTCCTTAACCTGGGAACAGACGTGGAACAGGGTGTCGGCGTCGATCGGGTCGCCGGATTTTCCGCCCCGCAGCACCTCTCCGGAGAGCTTGAGGATGACGCGTTTATATCGGGTGCGAGTATCGGCGGACTTGGCGGAAGGCATGAGTCCGGAGGCAACCGTCCGCGAAAAACTTCGTCAAGGCGGGAGGTGCCGCGAGAGGCCGTTTCGGGGCTTCAGCGCGTGTCCTCGCGGGTGATCGCGGTCACTCGGCCGGCGTGGAACTCGACCCGGAAGCGGTCGCGCACAGTCCTGGCTGGGTAGTCGAGGTAGTAGGGATAGGCCGCGCCCCAGCCCCAACGGTTGCGCCCGCTGTGGTAGTGCCCGGTGAAAAGTATCCGGCCGTCCGCCTCGTAGGAAAGGAAGTGCCAGATGATGGTCTCGCCGCGGGCGTCAGTGCGCACGGTGGTGCGGTCCGGATCCCCCAAGGCCAGCCGCACCGCCTCGGGCTCAAAACCGAGCGCGATCTGGCCGGATTGCACGAGGACCTTGTGTTCGGCGTTGAGCCGGGCGAACGCCTCAGGGTTGGCCTTGATGCGGGACGCGGGCGTGGAGCAGCCGGCGGCCACCAGGAGAGCGGCGGCGCCGAGGGAGAGCGAAAGACGGTGCAGTTTCATGCGGCTGATTTGTTTGGGACAAGTTCGCCCATTCCGGCGAAAGCTCGCCGCCTGCCTTGCGGGATTCCGCGCGGCGATTGCGGTCAGGCCCAGCTGCGCCGGGCGACTGGCGGCTCGACTTCATCGACCGCGGCCCCCGGATTGCCGGGATGGAAGCCGTGCACCCCGTGCTTCGCCGGATGCGTGGCGGGCTGATCGTCTCGTGTCAGCCCGAGGCGGAATCGCGCCTGGGCGACCCGATGAATTCCCCATTGATCATGGGGGCGCTGGCGCGCGCGGCGGTTCTTGGCGGCGCGGTGGGGATCCGGGCAGATTCCCCCGCGGACATCTCGGCGGTGCGTGCCGCCGTCGACGTGCCGCTGATCGGAATTTTCAAGCGGGATATCCCCGGATTCTCCGTGCGGATCACTCCTACGTTGGCCGATGCCCTGAAGGTGTCGGAAGCGGGAGCGGATGTTATCGCCGTGGATGCAACCGCGCGTTCTCGGCCGGAGGGCGGCACCGCTGGAGAGCATATCCGCGCAGTGAAGACCGCGACAGGGAAGCCCGTTTTCGCCGATGTGGCGACATTTGAGGAGGGCGTTCTCGCGCAAGAGGCCGGGGCCGACGCGGTGCTGCCGACGCTTGCGGGATACGCGGGGGTTAGCGCAGTCGCCGACGGACCGGACTTCGCGTTGCTGGCCCGCCTGGTGGAGACCCTGCGTGTGCCGGTGATCGCGGAAGGCGGGATAGCGACCCCGGCGCAAGCGGCTCGCGCCCTCGATCTAGGGGCGTGGGCGGTGTGCGTCGGAAGCGCGATCACGCGCCCGCGCTGGATAACGGAGTCGTTCGCCTCCGCACTCCGCCGCGGCGGTATGCCGGGCTGAGTCACCTTTCAGGCATACCGGGGACTCAAGGACCCATGCGGCCGCGGCCGACGCGTGGCTCGCCCGGAGAATGGGGGCGGCCTTCGCCCGGAAAACCGTTGCGGCCTCCGGAGGCGGGCGCTTCGTTGCTCCGCTTTATGAAGCTCTGGTCCCAGTTTTTCGTACCGACCCTGAAGGAAAGCCCGGCCGACGCCGAGATCGCCTCCCACAAGCTGCTGGTGCGCGCCGGCCTTGTCCGGAAGCTGGGCGGTGGTCTCTACACCTACATGCCGCTCGGGCTGCGGGCTCTCCAGAAGATCACGCAGATTTGCCGCGAGGAGATGGACTCCGCGGGCGCGATCGAGCTGTGGATGCCGCACCTGCATCCGGTCGAGCTCTGGGAGCAAGGCCCGCGCTGGGCCGCCGCGCGAGAGATCATGTTCCGCGCCGACAGCGCCGGCGATGGCAAGCGTACGTCGAAGGATCCCGAGTTCGTGCTCGGGCCGACGCACGAGGAGATCATCACGCCCCTGGTGAAAACGGAGATCACGAGCTACCGCGACCTGCCGAAGAATTTCTACCAGATCGCGACCAAGTTCCGGAACGAGATCCGGCCCCGTTACGGCCTGATGCGGGCCCGCGAGTTCATCATGATGGATGCGTACTCGTTCGACACCACCGACGAAGGCGCGGTGCGCAGCTATCTCGCGATGAAGGCGGCCTACGAGAAGTTCTTCCGGCGTGTCGGCACGCAGGCGATCGCGGTCGAGGCCGACACCGGCGTGATGGGCGGCAGTTTTTCCCATGAGTTCATGGTGCCCGCGGAGGTGGGCGACGACGACGTGATCTACAACGAGGCCAGTGGCTACGCGGCCAATCGCGAGAAGGCCACCAGTGCTTTGGTGCCGGCCGATCTGGCTGACTCGGCCCCCGCCGGCGCGGTCGAGGAGTTTGCCACTCCAGGTGCGGTGACAATCGCGGCGCTCGAGGCGGCGCCTTTCAACGTTCCCGCCGACCGGCAGTTCAAGACCCTCGTTTACGTCGGCGACGGCAAGCCGTTCCTCGTGATCCTGCGTGGTTGCGACGAACTGGAGGAGGCCAAGCTGGGCAGCCTCGGCTTCACCCTTTTCCGTCCGGCCACGCCCGAGGAAATAGTCCCCGTGCTTGGAGCGAAGCCCGGCAGCCTCGGCGCCACGCGCGGCTCGCTCAAGGAGCCCGGCGCCCTGGCGGGCGTTTTCGCCGACCATGCGATCCGCCTGATCGGCAACGGTGTGACGGGCGCCAACAAGGACGGCTTCCACCTGCGCAATGTGAACGTGAGCCGCGACCTCGCGATCACGCGCTTCGGCGACTTCCGCCGCGTGCGGGTGGGGGAGCCCGACCCCAAGTCGGGTCAGCCGCTGCAGGTGCGTCGCGGCATCGAGGTGGGCCACATCTTCAAGCTGGGCACCAAGTACTCGGAGAAGTTCAACGCGGTCTACACGGACGACCAGAAGCAATCGCACCTGATGGTGATGGGCTGTTACGGCATAGGCATCAGCCGCACCATGCAGGCCGTGATCGAGCAGAGCCACGACGCCGACGGCATCGTTTGGCCGTGGAATTGCGCACCGTTCCAGGTGCTGATCTGCGTGCTCGACCCGCAGTTGCCGGAGGCGATGGAACTCGCGCGCCGGCTCGGCGCCGCGGCGGAGTCGACCGGGGCCGACGTGCTCATCGACGACCGCGCGGAGCGGCCGGGCGTCAAGTTCAAGGACGCCGACCTGATCGGCCTACCGCTGCGTCTCACCATCGGAGGCAAGGGCCTGAAGGAGGGTGTGATCGAGCTGAAGTGGCGCGCTGGAAAGGACGTCGTGAAGGTCCCCGTCGCGGAGGCCGAGGCGCGCGTCGCCGCCGAGGTGCGCGAGGCCGCCGCCCGCGCCGGCTGAGGCGTTCCGTTTACCTCATCATGAACCGCCTCTTCGCTTTCGTCGCCATGCTCCTCGGAACCGTGATTTCGGCCGTCGCCGCGGACGCGCCCTATCGCCACGTTGTGCTGTTCAAGTTCAAGGACGGAGTCCCCGCCGCCGACGTCACCAAGGTTGAGCAGGCGTTCATCGCCCTGAAGAAATCGATCCCCGAGATTCAGGGGCTGGAGTGGGGGACCAATGTCAGCCCGGAGGGTCTGGCCAGCGGTTTCACCCACTGTTTCTTCGTGACGTTCAAGGACAAGGCGGCGTTGGAGCGCTACCTGCCGCATCCTGAGCACAAGAAGTTTGGCGCCCAACTGAAAGGGCTGCTCGATAAGGTGCTGGTGGTCGACTACGTCGCCCGTTGATCGGACGGTTCAGCCGGTGAACCGCCCGCGATAGGCCCAGAGGCCGAGCGCGGGGTTCGAAATATAGAAGATCCGTTCGCCGCCGGGCAGGGTGTTGAAGCCGTCCTTCAGCTTCGCCGGATCGTAGCAACGCGTCATTTCCGCGAGGTCGGCGTACTTGAAGCCGACGCCCTCGATCTCCGCCCGCGTCAAATGGCCGGGGCAGTAGGTGATCGAGAACCGCCCCTCGCTGGAGCCGTGGATGAGATGCGCTGCGGCGCTGAGGTTGTTCTGCAATTCGGGATTAGCCTTGGTCGCCGCCAACGTGCTCGGCGTGCCGTGGTAACCGTACTTGCGGATGAGGCGGTCGATTTCGTGGTCCTCGCCGAACTCTCGCAGGCCGGGCGCCAGGATAATGAGCTCGCCGCGGTCCGCCATCGCCATGCGCGTGCGGTACACCGCCTTGTTGCCGAGCCAGGTACTCTTGAACTCGGAGGGATCGAGGTAGACCACAACCTTGTCGAGCGGGGCGTCAAGCATCTCGAAATTCACCTCGAGCGACAGCTTCGCGGCGCGGTTGAAGACCTCCGCGTCATCGCCAATGAACAAACCGCGCACCTGCAGCGCACCGGTCGCATCGCGGCTCACCACCGTGTGGATGTAAACAATGGGGAGGTGCGCGGTGAACTTCTCGCCGGCGTAGTTGAGAATACGGCGCACCGGGGTGTCGGCCCGGCCCATCATCCGCTCCATCCCGTAGGCCGCACCAACGAAGTGGCTCTTGTTGATGCCCTCGACGCCGCCGGTGCCGACGAAAATGTTCTTGTTGTAATTCGCCATGCCGATCACCTCGTGCGGCACCACCTGCCCGATGGACAGGATGAGGTCGTGACCGCCCGACGCGATCAGGTTGGCGACCTGCGCAGGCCACGGGAAGTCGACGGCGCCGCCGGAAACCTCGCGCACAAACTCACCGGGCACGGTGCCGACCGTGGTGATGCCGGTGCGCCAGTTGTGGATGCGAAAGAGGTCCGCCGGCACGGTGGGAAACATTTCGTGGATCTGCTCCGCAGTCATCGGCGAATGCGTGCCGAGGGCGGGCAAAACATCCTTCAACGCGGCGCCGAAATGCTCGTGGACGAGGCACGTCAGGCGGCCCGCCTGCGAGTGGAAGCGCGTGAAGTCCGGCGGCACGGCCAGCACACGCCTGCGCGGGCCGAGGCGGGCGAACGCGGTGGCGAGACCGGCGCGGAGATCTTCAGTGGTGAGTACGTCGGTGGCCGAGCCACGGGAGAAGAGGAGCATAAAAAAGGGCGGCTCGTGAAGAGCCGCCCGAGGAGGGTTGGTAGGGCCGCGCGGCCGGTCAACGTCAGCGTTGGATGCGGGCCGATCCGCCCTTCGCGAAGGCCTTCACCTGCTCGACGGTCGACATGGTGGTGTCGCCCGGAAACGTGGTGAGGAGGGCGCCGTGGGCCCAACCGAGGTTGACGGCCTCCTGTTCGGAGGCGCTGCTGAGCAGCCCGTAGATGAAGCCGGCGGCGTAACCGTCGCCGCCGCCGACGCGGTCCACGACATCGAGCTCGCACGTCGGCGACTGGTAGGTCTTGCCGTTGACCCACGCGACCGCGCCCCAGGAATGGCGGTTGGTCGAGTGCACCTCTCGGAGGGTTGTGGCTACGACCTTCACGTTCGGGAACTTCTTCACGGCCTTGTCGATCATCGCGAAGAACGCGGTGGGATCGAGCTTCGAAGCCGCCTCGACGTCCTGACCCTCGATGCCAAGGCCCTTCTGGAGATCTTCCTCGTTACCGACGATGACATCGACGTTCTGCACGATGCGGCCGAGCACATCCAGCGCCTTGGCGTGGCCGCCCCAGATATCCCAGAGCTTGGCGCGATAATTGAGGTCCAGCGAGGTAACGGCTCCGGCGGCCTTGGCGGCGCGCATCGCCTCGACGATGAGTTCGCCGGTCGTCTCGGAGAGGGCCGCGAAGATGCCACCGCTGTGGAACCAGCGGACGCCCGGCGCGAAGATCTCCTTCCAGTTGAAGTCACCCGGCTTGAGTTGGCCGGCGGCCTCGTTGCTGCGGTTGTAGAACACCACCGGGGCGCGCACGCCCTGGCCGCGGTCGCTGTAGACGGTGGCCATGTTGGGCCCCCGCACGCCGTCGTGTTTGAACCTTTTGTAGAAGGGCTTCACCCCCATCGCTCGCACGCGCTCGGCGATGAGGTCGCCGATCGGGTAGTCGACCATCGCGCTGACGATGCCGGTGTTGAGCCGGAAGCAGTCGGCCAAGTTGGCGGCGACGTTGAACTCGCCGCCGCTGACGTGGATGTCGCAGTGGTTCGCCTTGCGGAACGGGATGATACCCGGATCGAGGCGATGGACGAGGGCTCCCAGCGACAGTAGATCAATGGCGCCTTCGGAGCGGAGGTTGAGACCGTATTTCATGATGGAGGAGGAATGGAAAAGAGAGGAGGCGGGCCGGCAACGATGGCGGCGTTTGGACCGTCCAAACGGTGATCGTTTCGGGCGCGCGCGCGGTGGGTCAATAGCATATCCGGCCAAGCGGCGCGGGTTAGGCATTGCGATCCGGAAGTGGGCTGGGGTTTCTGATCGCACCCCATTTTTCCCATGACCGCAAACCCCGTCGTTAGAACCATCGTCCTCGCCGCCGCCGCCCTCGCGCCCCATGCCGGTTCGCGCGCCGATGTCCATCTGCCCGCGATTTTTTCCGACCACCTTGTCCTGCAGCAGGAGGTGGCCGCGCCGGTTTGGGGCTGGGCGGAACCGGCCGAAAAGGTGGCCGTAACCTTCGCCGGCCGGACGGTCGAGGCCGTTACGGGAGCGGATGGCAGGTGGATGGTTAAGCTGGGTCCGTTGGCCGCTAGCACCACCCCCAGCACGCTCACGGTCAAGGGGCGCAATGAAATCGTGATTCGGGATATCCTGGTTGGCGAGGTCTGGCTGGGCTCGGGCCAGTCCAATATGGCGATGACGGTCGCGCGTTCGAAGGATCCGGAGGCCGAGCAAGCGTCGGCGAATTTTCCTGCGATCCGGATGTTCAAGGAGGAATCCCCGCGGGCGGGATCTCCGCAGCATCAGGGAAAGGGCAAGTGGGTGGTCTGCACGCCCGCGACCGCGGGCAATTTCTCAGCCGCACTCTATTTCTTCGGCCGGGAGATCCACCGGAACCTCGGGGCGCCGGTGGGTTTGATCAACTCGTCGGTCGGCGGCACGCCGATCGAAAGCTGGATCGCGGAGGCACCTCAGCGCGCGGCGTCCGAGTTGAAGGGCTTCTTCGCGGGGCTAGAGCAACCCCGCAGGCTTTCAGAGGAGGAGCGGCGGACGTACGAGGCAAATCTCGCCAAGTGGGAGGAGGCGGTGAAGGCGGGCAAGAAGACGAAGGGCAAGGCGCCCCGCCGGCCCCAGGACCCTGCGGAGGTGGCGAACCGGAAGGCGGACGTCGGCGGTTTGTACAACGGCAAGATCGCGCCGCTGATCCCCTACGCGTTGCGCGGCATCCTGTGGTACCAGGGCGAGGCGAACACGTTCCCCGGGAAGGCGGAATTCTACGAAGCCCAGCTGCGACTCCTGGTGAGCGACTGGCGCGCGCGCTGGGGCGGCGAGATCCCTTTCGCGTGGGCGCAGTTGCCCAACTTCTCCGGACTGGGCCGCGACTGGCCCGCGGTGCGTGAGGCGATGCGTAACGCACTGGCGCTTCCGCGCACCGGCATGGCCATCACCGTCGATGTCGGTGAGGCGAACGACATCCACCCCAGGAACAAGCAGGAGGTCGGACGTCGGTTCGCGCTTTGGGCGTTGGGAACGGTATATCAACGCGCGGTGCCCGCCGTGTCGGGGCCGCTGCCGGCGCGGCATGAGGTGCGCGACGGCAGGATCACCGTGCGGTTTGACCATGCGAATGGCGGGCTCATGGCGAACGGTGGCGCGTTGCGAGGATTCGAGATTTCCGGGGCGGACGGAGCGTGGAGCCCCGCCGAAGCGCGCATCGCGGGCGATGCCGTTACGGTTTCATCACCGACGGTCAGTAAACCATCCGGGGTGCGTTACGCATGGTCGAATCTTCCGCAGGTAACCTTGTTTAACGGCGCCGGCCTGCCGGCTTCACCGTTCATGCTCGCCCCACCCGCACCGGGCGGGAGCCGATAGCGCATAGTTCCGCGCGGATCTTCTCTCGGAAGGTCGGCTGGTGTGGCCCAGGATGTTCATCGCCTGGGGTGGGTTCCGTCGGATCGTCGGAAATTCGATCCGAATGCCGGGTGCACGGTCTCGGGCGAAAGGAGCGACGCAGGGTTTCCGCGGTGCCAGGCGCGGCAGCGGCACGGGCTTCGAAAACAGATACTCACTTGAGAGCGGTCGCGGCCAAATTTTCCGGCAGTCTTGCCGAAACCGGGCCGCACGCGGATAGCTTCCAGCTATGCTGCTGAAAATTGGCGTCATCCTGATGTTCGCTTCCGCGTTGCCGTGGCTGGCTTTGCCCGTGGCGGCTTGGCTGGCTCCCACCGCGGCCGCCAAGGCCGCGTGGTCGACCGGACTTTTCGTCGGCGCGGAGATTATGTTCTGGGGCGGTGTGCTGCTCGCAGGACGCGATGTCTGGAACGCGGCAAAAGAGGCGGGATGGCGCCGGGTGGTGCCGGAACTTTGGCGCAAACTCCGGCCGTCAGATGGTCCCGCTCGCAGCGGACCCTCGGACAAAGCCGGTTGACGGATCCTCACGACTTTTTCCCGCGACGCTCCTTGAGCTCGCTCTTCTCCGTCCGTCCGGCGGCCCGAGGTTGGCGGCTAGGGGCGGCGAGTTCGGTCTCCATGCCCTTGTCTCCCTGCTGGCGCATCCACGAGTCGAGTGCGGAACTGAGCCTGGACTTCACCGCGCCGAGCTCCGGATTGCCCGCCAGATTTCGCGTCTCCAGAGGATCCGCCTCCAAGTCATACAGCTCCTCCGCCGGCCGCCTGAACAACCAGGCGACCCGCGCGGCTAGCGCCGGATTATCACGGGCGTCCGCCTGCCAGGACTCGATGATTTCCCCGCGATGGATGCCTGCGATGTCGTAGGTATTCTCGGGGGCTAGGTTCCGGATGTATTTGTAGCGGACATCGCGCGCCGCACGTATCGGGTAGGGCTGCTTGTAGCCGTTGATGCCGACGGTGGTGTGCTGGGCGAAGACGACGTCACGGAGTCGATCCGAGCTCCCCAGCAGCACAGGGAGGAAGCTTTTCCCATCGAAGCCGCGCTGCCCCTCGGCATCCGGGCAGCCGGTGTCGATCCTGCGCGGGTCGACGCCCGCGATCTCGAGGACCGTGGGCGCGACATCCACGTACTGCAGCAGGGCGTCGCTCGCGCTACCGGCACGGATCCGTCCCGGCCAACGCACGAACGCGGCGCCGCGGATGCCGGTGTCATAAAGAGACCACTTGCCGCCGTAGGGAAACGAGCTGCCCTGCTCGCTGAGGAAAACGACAACCGTATTCTCACGCTGGCCAGCCGCATCGAGCGCCGCGAGGCAATCGCCGACCTGCCGGTCGAGCGACGAGATCTCCGCGAAGTAGGCGGCTAAGTTGCGGCGCGTGACGGCATTGTCGTGCAGATAGGGCGGCACCTTAATCCGCGCCGGGTCGTAGAGGTTCCGCGGACCGCGATCCCACGGGCTGTGCGGATCGCTGGAGGCGAAGACCGCCAGCCAGGGCTGGCGGGCGTCCCGGGTGATAAAACGACGGAAGGCCGCGACGTCATCGGCGTCAGGGCTGATCACTTCAAAGGGAAACGAGGCGGCCGGGGCCACGTGGGATTTGTTCTGGAGCCCGACCCGGTACCCGCGGTCGCGCAGTATCCCGAAGAGGCTCCGGGTACCGTCATGGGCCATGGTGTGGTTTGGGTAGGCACCGCTGCGGACCGGGAATAACCCCGTGTAGAGGGCGTGCCGGAGCGGGGAGCAGGTCGGTGCCGGCGTGAACATACGCCGCAGGTTGATGCTTTCCGATGCGAGCCGGTCGATGTGCGGGGACTTCACATCGGGACTGCCCATGCAGCCGAGATCGCCGCCGTTCAGGTCGTCGGCGACGATGAGGAGAAAGTTCGGCCTGCCTGGTTCGGCGGCGGCTGCGACGGCGGTGAGCGCGAGGAAAGGCAGGAGCAGACCGACGAGGCGACTGAGGTTGGAGCGCATGGAGGGTTGGGCGGTGATTTCCGATTGGCGAACTTGCCGGACGTGAATCAGGATTTCCGGATGTTCGATCCTGTCGAAAAGCTCAAGGAGTTCATCCGCCACCCCAGCATCTCGGCCGACTCGGCGGCCCGCGAAGGCATGCGAGGTGCGCAGGAGTTCGTGTCGAACCTGCTCGGTTCGCTCGGATTCACCGTCGAGGTGGTGCGCACCGACGTGCATCCGATCGTGCTGGCGCATCGCGGAGGCGAAGCCTCGTGGCCGCACGTGGTGATTTACGGTCACTATGATGTGCAGCCGGCGGATCCGCTGAACCTCTGGCGTACCCCCGCCTTTGAGCCGACGATCATCGGCAACCGGATCTACGGGCGGGGCGCGGCCGATAACAAGGGGCCGCTGCTGACCAACATCGCGGCCGTGGCCAAAGCCCTCGAGGAGAATCCCCGCCTGCCGCTGCGGATCACGTTTCTGATCGAGGGCGAGGAAGAGATGGGCAGCCCCAGCTTCCCGGTGTTCCTCGAGAAGTACGCGGCGCGCCTGCGCGAGGCCGACTTTGTTTTTTTATCCGACACAGCGCTGCCAAACGAAAACCAGGTCGTGCTCACGTGCGGACTTCGCGGACTGACGCTGTTCGATGTCCACCTCACGGGTGCGAAGGGTGATCTTCATTCCGGACTCCACGGCGGCGTTCTTCGCAATCCGATCCAAGCGCTGGCGGAGATCCTGGCTTCACTCCATACCCCTGACGGCCGCGTGAATGTACCAGGCTTCTACGACGAGGTGTTGGACGTGCATCCGTGGGAACGCGAGGAACTCCGCAAACTCGGAACCGATGAGAAGGCGTACGCGGACTTTCTCGGGATCGATGCTTTTTACACGACCCCCGGCTTCAACCCCTTCGAGTCGGCGCGGTTTCAACCTACGCTCGAATTCAACGGGATTGGCGGCGGCTACCAAGGCGAGGGCACCAAGACGGTCATACCCAGCAAAGCTTTCGCCAAGATCAGCTGCCGACTGGTGCCGAACCAGGAACCCGACGTGATCAAGCAAAAGGTCATGGACGCGATCCGCGCGCGGGTCCCGAAAGGCATCAAGCTGGAGTTTGTCGACCAGCATAAGGGCGATCCTTACGTCGTTGTTCCGCCCGGCCGCAGCAACACGCCGAAGGACCAGTCGCCGGTGCTGGCCCAGGCCTTCCGAGCGACCGAGCAAGCCGTAGGTGAGGTTTGGGGTCGTCCGCCGCTCTATCTGCGCGAAGGGGGGAGTGTGCCGATCATCGCCTCCATCAAGCAGGTCACCGGCCTCGACTCGATCATGCTCGGCCTGTTTCTGCCGGAGGACAACCTCCACGCGCCCAACGAGAGCTTCAACCTCGACGTGATGCGGAAGGGCATCGAGACCACCCGGCGCATTCTCCACAGCTTGGCGGCAGGAACGCGCTGAGCCCAGTGGGTAAAGCAAAAAGCCGCGGTGAGCACCGCGGCTTTGTTGGGGTCCTGAATTCCCGACGGATCAGAAGGCCTTGGGCGCCGCCGCCGCCGGATTGACGACGACTAGGTCAACCCTGCGGTCCTTGGCCATGGTGGCGTCGTCCGCGTTCTTGGCGGCCTCAAGGCTGCCCTTGGAAAGCGTCTCGACCCGCTCCGCCGGAACACCGAGCGACTGCAGGTACTTGCGCACGGCGGCCGCGCGACGATCGCCTAGGCCGAGGTTGTATTCCGCGGTACCGCGCCAGTCACAGTGCCCCTCGAGGAGGAGCCGATGCGTCGGATTCTTGTCGAGGTACTCCTTGGCGACCTTGAGCTTCTCCCGTTCGGAAGCGCGCACATCGGACTTGTCGAAGTCGAAAAGGACGGTCTGGCCCTGCAGCGCGGTGCGGTTGTGCCCGTTGGGGTCGAAATCGGCACCTCGGTCTACGAGGCCGGTGGTGTTCTGACCGAAGGAGGCGTCGGTCGGCACCGCGGGACCGGTCGACTGTGGCCCGAGGACGGTCGAGCCCGGGTAGGGACGGTCGGGTTTCTTGGTGCAGCCCGCGAGCACGAGGGCGGCAACGGCCAAAGAGACAGCTACGGACTTCGAATGGAATTTCATGAGTAAATTGACGCGGGACGGAACGAAAGAGCTATGTCGGAGGCCAACCGGCGTTCGCAAGGGGTTTTTGCGCGACCCGTTCAGCGGGGCGAGGAGGCGGTGACAATGCCCTGCTCCAACGCGTAGCGCGTCAATCCCGCGATGTCGTGGAGGTTGAGCTTCCGCATCAGATTGGTTCGGTGGTTGTCGACCGTCTTGGCGCTGATCTCGAGTTTGGCGGCGATCTCCTTCGTGCTGTGGCTTTCAGCCACTAGCTGAAGGATCTCGCGTTCGCGGACCGTGAGGGAGGAAGCGGAAGCGTCGGCCCCCGTGCTGGTGAGGACGGTGCGGAGTAGGGAGGCCACCCCCGGGCCGAAGTAGGTCCCTCCGCGGGCGACGGTCTCCAGTCCGCGTTTGAACTCGATCAGGCCCGCGGTCTTTTCGACGAAACCGTGCGCCCCGGCCTCGAGCATCTCGCGAACCAGCACGGGGCTTTCGTGACCGGAAAAAACCAGCACCCGCATGTCGGGATGTTTGGGCACGACGCGGCGAAGGATATCGACCCCGTTGAGCCCGGGCAGCTTGGCGTCGAGGACGCAGACATCAGGTTTTTTCTCCAGACAGAGCTGGACGGCGGCCTGACCGTCACCGGCTTCCCCCACCAACTGGTACTCGGGATCCAACTTGAGGATCTCCGCGATCAGCTCACGGATGGCAGTCTGATCCTCGATGATAACTAGACTCTTCATTGGTGTGGGCGGCTGGGGGTCGGCTTGGTGGGTCGACTGGGATTCGAACCCAGAACCAACGACTTAAAAGGACGCTGCTCTACCATTGAGCTATCGACCCGGATAAACCGGATGAAAGATTTTTCCAGCTGAGGGGTTGGCAAGAACTTTCGCCCCTCGGGCGGCGAAATTGACCGGAACCGGAATCGGGATTATTCGTCGAATCTGCACATTTGTGGGAACCTTCGCCGAATACACGAATCAGAGCGGGGCAGAGCGCATGACCGCCAAAGCCCAAGAGGTTGCCCTGGATCGCATGCTGGTTGACCGTTTCAAAAACGGGGATGAATCCGCCTTTAACGAGATGGTCGCCCGACACCGTGACCGTATCTACGGCATGGTCCATCAACTCCTCCGCAACCACCAGGATGCGGAGGAGGTCACCCAGGACGCTTTCATCCGCGCCCATCGCGGCCTTGCCAATTTCCGGGGGGACGCCGCCTTCTCGACCTGGCTCTACCAGATTGCGACCAATCTGGCCCGGAACCGTTACTGGTACTGGTGGAGGCGGAAGCGCGACCGCTCCGTCTCGCTCGACGCCCCGGTGGGGGAGGACAACGACATGACCCTGGCCGACATTATCCCGGCCGAAGTCGATTCACCGGATGAAGTGACGGTCAACGAAGAGTTCGTGAACCGCATCTCCAAGGGAATGGACAAACTTTCCGCCAGCCACCGCGAGATCCTCGTGCTGCGCAACGTCAAGAATCTCTCCTACGAGGAGATCGGCGGCATTCTGGGAATATCAGTGGGCACCGTGAAGAGTCGGATCGCCCGCGCGCGGGAAAGCCTGCGCGCCAAGCTGGGGGAAGACTTCAAATGAACGACCGCGAGTTTATCGAACTCCTCAACCTGTATCTCGACCACGAGATCGCTCCGGCTGACGCCGCGCGGCTCGAGGCCGAGGTGCGCGACAATCCCGAGCGACGACGGATCTACCTCGATTATTGCCGCATGCAGAAGGCCTGCGGACTTCTGGCCAAGGATTTCGCGAAGGAGCGTCCGGCCGACCGCCAGGAGTCCCGGTCGACCGGCTTTGGCTGGGCGGCGGCCGGATTCGCCTCGTTCGGCGTCGTGGCCGCCGGTCTCGCCGTGGCTTTTGCACTCTGGCTGCGACCCTCCGGTCGGGTCGCGGGGGAACTCGCGTTGGCGCAGTCGACCCAAGCGGCGACCGAGGCTCCGGCCGCCCCCTTGGCTCCGCGTCGCGGACGTGCGGCGGCGTCTGACCAAGCCTCCGTCGGGCAACTGGTCCTGACGGGCGAAACGCTCGGCCTCTCGGGCGGATTGAGGCTGCGTTCCTCGGCTTCAGCGACAGCGGCTACCGGGGATGAACTTGATTGGCTGCGAAACTTCGCCGTGTCCGCCCTGCCTTCGACGGAAGCCGCCGCTGCGCTCCACTTCAATCACTCGGCCGGCGCGATTCGCCCCGAGGTACGTAACCTGGGGCTGAAGGCACAGGCCGAAGCGGCCGAGATGACCGCTTTCCGTTTCTCAAGGTGACGGCGTTCAGCCGTTCAGCGCGCGACGGATAAGGGCCGAAGTGTCGGCGTCCGCTCCGAGGGCGACCGCGGCCCGCCGGACCGCGGTGTCGGCGTCGGACGACTTGTAGCCGAGCGCTACCAACGCGGCGACGGCGTCCCGATGCGGAGTGGAAGGTGCGGCGGCCTCAGCGGCGCCGGGAAGCGCTTCACCTGCGGCACTTCCTCCCACCTTGTTCCGGAGCTCCACGACCAGCCGCTCGGCCGTTTTTTTACCGATGCCTGGACAGCGGGCGAGAGCGTTTATATCCCCCGCGCGGATCGCTGCCTCCAGCGAAGGCAGGGCGAGACGGCTCATGATGCTCAGCGCCATTTTGGGGCCAACCCCCGTCACGTTCTCGATCAGCAGGCGGAAGAAGTCGCGCTCCTCGGGCGAGCTGAATCCGTACAACGTCTGCGCGTCCTCGCGGTAGATCACCAGAGTGTGAAGTTTGACGGCGGAACCGGGGCGCGGCAGACGCTCGGCGCTGGTCGAGGGCAGGTGGACCTCGTAACCGAATCCTCCGACTTCCACCACCGCTCCGAGCGGCGAGGACGAGGCGAGGGTGCCTTGGATCGAGGTGATCACTTATTTCAGGGCGAGAACGTCCTGCATGTCGTAGACGCCCGCAGGGCGGCCCACGATCCACCGGGCGGCGCGGACGGCACCCCGCGCGAAGATCCCGCGATCACTCGCCTTGTGAACCAATTCGACGCGCTCACCCAGAGCCGCGAAAATCACCGTATGGTCGCCGACCACATCGCCGCCGCGGAGGGCATGGACGCCAACCTCCGTCGGCTGCCGTTCCCCGGTCAGGCCCTCGCGGCCGTGCCGCAGGGCTTCCGCCGTGAGTTTCCGTTCCTCCAGGATGATCTCAAGCAGACGCGCGGCCGTGCCGCTCGGGGCGTCCTTCTTGAAACGGTGGTGCATCTCGACGACCTCGGCGTCGTAGTCGGCTCCCAGGACCGCGGCAGCGCGCCGGGTAAGGGCGAAGAGCAGATTGACCCCGACGGAGAAATTACCCGCCCACACGCACGGAACACCGGCGGCGATCGCCAGCAACCGCTTGCGCTCGGCGGCTTCATGTCCGGTGGTGCCGATCACGACCGGCTTCCGTAGCTCCAGCGCGTGACGCAGGATTTCCCCCGTTGCGGCCGGGGAGCTGAAGTCGATCACGGCGTCGGCGCTGGCCATTCCGGCGCGAAGGTCGTCGCCAACGTCGGTCTCGGCGGCGACGGTCAAACCCGCTTCCCTCACGGCGGCGGCGACCGCCTGGCCCATGCGTCCGCGCGACCCGTTGATATGAATGGAGAGGGGCATGTTCAATCGAGCGCTGCGAGCACAGCCTCTAAACGCGCACGGTTGGCGTTGCTCATTTCACAAAGCGGAGCGCGCACGCCGGAGTCGGCGATGATGCCGGCGCGGGCGAGCGCCACCTTGATCGGCACCGGGTTGGGCTCGATGAACAAGGTGCGGAATGCCGGATAGAGACGACGGTGGACCCGCGCGGCCGCGGTGAAATCATTGGACCGTGCAAGTTCGACGATCCGACGGACCTCGCGGACGAAAAGGTTGGACGCGACGCTGATCACGCCCTCTGCGCCAACCGCCATGAAGGGAAGGGTGAGCGAGTCGTCGCCGCTGAGCACGGTGATGTCGCGCCCCATTGCCTGCTTCAGTTGGTCGACGCGGTCGACGCTGCCGCCGGCCTCCTTGATCGTGGAGACGTGGCGGTACTTGGAGCGCAGCCGCTCGACCACCTCGACGCTGATCTCGATCCCGCAGCGGCCGGGGATTGAGTAGAGCACGAGCGGACGATCGGTGCATTCCGCAAGGGCGGAGAAGTGGCGGAAGAGCCCCTCTTGGCTCGGCTTGTTGTAATACGGGGCCACTACGAGCATCGCGTCGGCGCCGGCCTCGTGGGCCAGACGGGTGAGCTCGAGCGCCTCGTGCGTCGAATTGGAGCCGGTTCCGGCGATGACCGGCACGCGCCCCTTCGCCTCCGCCACCGTGAAGCGCACCACTTCCATGTGCTCCTCGTGCGATAGGGTGGGGGATTCACCCGTTGTGCCGACCGGGACCAGCCCGTCGATCCCGCCGCGTATCTGGTGCGCGATAAGTTTGCGCAGATCGGCATAGGAGACCTGCCCGTCGCGGGCAAAGGGAGTGGCGAGGGCGGTGATGGCGCCGGTAAGCGGTCGTCGTGGCATGATGTCGGGCAATGAAACCTTGCCGAACAAAGCACGGCGAACTACTTGCTCCGCAACGCTTTTTTCCCCATGCCCGCCCCCGCGTCGCCGACGCCGCACACCGAATTGTTCAACGACCTGCTGCGCCTCGCGGTGGAAAGCAAGGTGAGCGACGTCATCGTGAAGGCAGGCAAGCCCGGATACGTGCGCCGCGCGGGCAAGCTCGAGGCCGTTGAGATGGAACCCATACCTTCGGCCACGGCGGAGGCCTTCGTGGTGGAGCATGTGCCGGCGGTATTCCGGAAGAACTGGCTGGAGGACGGGCAGGTCGACTTTGCGTACGCGGCAGCCGGAGTAGGGCGGTTCCGCGTGAACGCCTTCCACCAACGCGGTCAGGTGAGCGTGGTGCTACGTCACATCAAGGACTCCGTGCCGACCTTCGAGCAGCTCGGCCTTGGTCAGACCGAACAGGCGCTGGTGAAACTCGCGCAGGCCAAGGATGGTATCCTGCTTGTCTGCGGAGCGACCGGTTCAGGCAAGAGCTCGACGATGGCGGCGATGCTGAACTGGATCAACCGCAACCTCGACCGCCACATCGTCACCATCGAGGACCCGATCGAGTACACCTTTGTCGACGACAAGTCCCTCTTCCAGCAACGCGAGATCGGCCTGGATGTGCCGAGCTTCCAATTGGCGATCAAGGCGGTGCTCCGGCAGAACCCGGACATCATTCTCGTCGGCGAGATGCGCGACCGCGACACGTTCGAGACCGCGATCGCCGCGGCCGAGACGGGCCACCTGGTGCTTTCCACGATGCACGCCGCGACCGTGGCACAGTCGCTGAGCCGTCTGTTCGAGTTCTTTCCGGCGGAGGAAGTCGAGCAGGCCCGTCGCGCCATCGCCGGCTCGCTGCGCGGGTTCATCTGCCAGAAGTTGGTGCCCACCGCGGAGGGCGACAGCCGCGTGCCCGCGAATGAGATCCTGGTTGCCGATGCGACAGTGCGGAGCCTGATCCTCGAGGGCCAGAACGAGAAGATCCAAGGGTTGCTCGAGAGCAATGCCGACAGCGCGACCTTCTCCTTCAACAAGGATCTCTACCGGCTTTGGAAGGCCGGTAAGATCAACAAGGCGGACGCGCTCAAGTTCTCCCCGAATCCGCAGCAGCTGGAGATGAACATGAAGGGGATCTTCATCAAAACGTGACGGCTCCCCGGCCAGCGCGAATCCCGCTCGTCCCGGTCGTGCTCCTCCTGATCGCGTCCGTCGGGGCGCAAACTCCGGACCAGACGAACGCGAGTCCTGCCGAGCCCCTTGAGCAAGCGAGGCGGGAGCTGGAAGCGGCAAAGGGAATCCGGATCAAGGAAGGCGAAACCGGGCTGCGCGACCTCCGTTCCGCTGTCCCATCTGTGCCGCTGCAAGCTTCGCCGTCCGTCCCTCTGGCGGCACCGCGTTCGGAAATCCGTTCCAGCCTGGAGAAGCCGGGCCGCAATTGGCTCGTCGATGCGATGGAGAAAAAAAATGGCGTAGCCAGCAGGAAGGACGAGGAAAAGGCGGAACGCGCAGGGCGCGAGCCGTTGCGGGATGGCTTGATCGCGGATCCCGAGGCGCGCGAACGCGAGGCGCCGGCGGGCGACAACGCGCGCGACCCGGGAAACGAGGAGCGCGAGGGTGGGACGGGGCGGAAACGCGGGCCGGAGATGAATCCGTTCGCACGTTTCATGAAGGATTGGGTGTCCCCGCAGGATTTCGCGCTGCTGCAGTCGACGCTAACCTCCCCGCGCGAGGCCGGTTCCGCGAAACCGGCCGACTATGTGTCGGCGCAGGCATCGGATATTTCATCCGCGGTTTCGGTGGGCCGCCAGGACGACAAGGGACTCACTTCGCTTTGGAGTGGCCGCCCCACCGGGGTGGAAGACGCCAGCGGACGCGGCCGGACGAGGGAGAATCCATTCCTGCAGTTTCTGCCAGGAGACGTACCAACCTCACGCGGTGGAGCGCCGGCGACTGTTTTTCCGGGTCCGGTGGCCCCGGTGTTAGCACCGCCACCATCCGTGGGTGCTCCCGCCCTGCCACCGAATCCGAGGGGGCCGGTGCCCGATTTCGTGCGACCGATCGCCGACGATAAGCTCTACCGGCAGCTGAAACGCTTTTAGGGCTTGGATTCCGCACCCCGCGCGATTCTCTCGACCGTTTAATCATGGCGTTGGCTTTTCTTTTCGCGGGGCAGGGAGCTCAAAAGGTCGGAATGGGGGCGTCGCTTTGCGACGGCTCGGCCGCCGCCCGCGCGTTGTACGACCAAGCCAACCAGCTGCTGGGTTGGAACTTGAGAAGTGTCAGCTCCACAGGTCCGGACACCGAACTCACGCAGACCAAGGTCTGCCAGCCGGCGCTGTTCACCCACGGATTGGCGACCCTGGCGGCGTTGCGGGAGGCCGGAAAGGTCCCGGCCGGCGAACCCGCGATGGCGCTGGGGCTGAGCCTTGGGGAATTGACCGCCTGTTGCGCCGCCGGTGTCTTTGATTTCGCCACGGGCCTACGGATAGTGGCCGAGCGCGGGCGCTTGATGCAGGAGGCCTGTGAGGCAACTTCTGGCAGCATGGCGGCCGTGATCGGAGAAGAGCGGGGCAGGGTGGCTGAACTCTGCCGCGACTTCGAGGTCGAGGCCGCGAATTTCAACGCGCCGGGCCAGATCATCATTTCCGGTGAAAAGACGCGGATCGCCGCCGCCGTCGCCGGTGCGAAAGAGCGCGGAATGAAGAAAGTGATGCCGCTCAATGTCGCCGGCGCCTATCACTCGCGCCTCATGGAGCCCGCGCGGGCGGCGTTCGCGGCTTTCCTGGCGCCCATCCCGTTCGCCGCACCGCGCTTCACCGTGTTCACCAACACCACCGGAGCCGCAATCTCGGATCCGGCCGCCATCAAGGCCGCTTTGACCTCCCAGGTCGTTTCGTCCGTGCTTTGGGAAGACTGCATGCGCGCCGCCTCCGCCGCGGGCGCCACGGAGTTCTGGGAACTTGGACCGGGCGGCGTGCTCGCCGGTCTCGCACGCCGCACGGAAAAGATGTGGGCGGTACGCAGTTTCGCTGAGTTCACCGACGTCAGCGCCTGATCCGATGTCCGATTTCCGCTACACCCGCAATTTCTGCATCATCGCGCACGTCGATCACGGGAAGACGACGCTCTCCGACCGCCTGCTGGAATACACCAACACGGTGGAGCAGCGGGTGCTAACCGACCAGCACCTCGACGCGATGGACCTCGAGAAGGAGCGCGGCATCACCATCAAGTCGCATCCCGTCACGATGCGCTACCACGCGAAGGACGGGCAGGCGTACAAACTCAACCTCATGGATACGCCCGGCCACGTGGACTTCTCGTACGAGGTGTCCCGCAGTCTGGCGGCGTGCGAGGGAGCGGTGCTGCTGATCGACGCCGCGCAAGGGGTCGAGGCCCAGACGGTCGCCAACGCGCAACTGGCGTTCAGCCAAAAGCTCCGGGTCATCCCGGTCATCAACAAGATCGACCTGCCTAGCGCCAATCTCGAGCTCTGCATGCGCCAGTTGGAGGATATCCTCACCATACCCGCCGAGGAGGCGATCCTCGCCAGCGGCAAATCCGGTATCGGCATCGAGGATATTCTGGAGGCGGTCGTGGCGCGAGTGCCGCCGCCGCGCTGGACCGATTATCCGCAGGTGCGCACCCTCGTTTTCGATTCCCTCTACGACTCTTACCGCGGCGTGATCTCCTACGCGCGGGTCTTCTCGGGTGCGATCAAGGCCGGCGACCAGATGCTCCTCATGAGCAACGGGGTGAAGTCGGAGGTGAAGGAGGTCGGAATTTTCACGCCCAAGATGGAGAAGGTCGACGTGCTGCGCGCGGGCGACGTGGGCTACGTCGTCTCCAACATCAAGAGCACCGCCGACATCAAGATCGGCGACACCATCACGCTCGCCCAGAAGCCGGCCACCGAGATGCTCCCGGGCTATAAGGAGGTCCGGCCGATGGTGTTCTGCGGTCTCTATCCGCTGGAGAGCGGCGACTACGAGAAGCTGAAGGCCGCGCTCGGACGCCTGCGACTGAATGACTCCGCCTTCGTCTACTCCTCGGAGAGTTCGGTGGCCCTCGGCTTCGGCTTCCGCTGCGGCTTCCTCGGGCTGCTCCACATGGAGATCATCCAGGAGCGCATCCGCCGGGAGCACGACGTGGAGATCATCTCCACTTATCCGAGCGTGGTTTACCACGTGGTGCGCCACGGCGGTGAATTGATCGAGATGGACAACCCGGTGAACCTGCCGGATCCGGGCGAGATCCTTGAGATCCGCGAGCCCACGATCACCGCGTCGATCATCATCCCCAACGACAGCATGGGCGATATCCTTTCGCTCATCATGGAGAAACGTGGCACGTGCGACCACACCGACACGCTGGACATGAACCGCGTGATGCTGAAGTGCGTGCTGCCGCTCAACGAGATCCTCGTCGATTTCAACGACCGCCTGAAGAGCATCACGCACGGTTACGGTTCGATGGATTACGAGCTCGGCGCCTACCGGGTCTCCGACCTCGTCAAGATGGAGATTCTCATCAACGGGGATCCGGTGGACGCGTTCGCGAGCATCGTCCACCGCGAGAAGGCCGAGTCCAAGGGACGCGAGCTTTGCGAGAAGCTGGCCGAGATCATCCCGCCGCAAATGTTCAAGGTCGCCATCCAGGCCGCCATCGGCGGCAAGATCATCGCGCGCGACAACGTCCGCGAGATGCGCAAGGATGTGACCGCGAAGTGCTACGGCGGCGACATCAGTCGCAAACGGAAGCTCCTCGATAAGCAGAAGGAAGGTAAGAAGAAGATGAAGCAGATCGGTAAGGTCTCGATCCCGCCCGACGCCTTCATCAAGGTGCTGCAGAACAACTGACCGTCGCCGTTTACCATCGCCATGTTCGGAATCTTCGCCTCCGCGGAACGCAAGATGCGCGAGAACGCCGGCAACTGGCTCGAGCTGGCGGACAAGGTTTACCATTACCGGCGTGATGTGCTGACGGCCTCGCAGCTGACCGAGCTCCAATCCGAAACCGCCGGGCTGAAGTCGCTCCTGAAGGGAAAGGCCGGCGCCGAGAAGCTGAAGCTCGGGATCGAACGGCTTGAGGAGGTGCTGCGGCGGACGGGTGGGGCGATCTACCCGAAGTCCTCGCTGGTGGAGAACGTGGAGTTCTTTCTGGTAGCCGCGATCGTGATTCTTGGGATCCGCACGTACTTCCTGCAGCCCTTCAAGATTCCGACCAACTCGATGTGGCCGACGTACAACGGAATGACGCCGGAGGCGTTTCCCCGGAAGGACGCCGAACCCGGGTACGTGATGAACGCTGTCCGGTTCGTTGCCTTTGGAGCTCAACCGAAGCGGGTGGACGCTCCGGCCTCCGGAGAAGTCATGATTCCCGTCGGGGCGGGCGGGCCGAGGGTAACCATCCCGTACCGCGAGGTCCCGGGTCGAACCTGGTTGGTTTTGCCGACGACGTTAAAGGAGTATGCGATTTACGTCGGGGGGAAGCCGGCCACGGTCCGCGTTCCGCTGGATTTCGATTTCGAGTGGGCGGTGCGGGATTGTTTTTTTCCGAATTCCACGCCGTCGCACGAGCCGGGCGGCGTGGATCTGGCGCGCGTGCTGGCGCGGCAGGCCGACGCACCGGCAATCGATGGCGGGAGGATCCGGCTGCTGCGGACCGGGAAAACGGTCCGCGAAGGCGAGCGTGCCATGGCATTCGATATTCTGACCGGCGATCAGCTGTTCGTGGATCGCATGAGTTACCACTTCATTCCGCCCGCGGTCGGCAGCGGCTTTGTGTTCCGAACCGCGAACATCGACGGGATCGCCCGGGTTTACGGGGACCAATACTACATCAAGCGCTTGGTCGGTATTCCCGGTGAATCGCTTGAGATCCGGAATTTCGGGCTCTTCACGAACGGCAAGCCCACGGAGGGTTCCCACGTTTTCGCGGCCAACGCGAAGCGTGAAGGGAATCATGTCGGTTATCGTTACGAAGGGCTGTTGTCTCCGGGGCGGCAGGTGAAGCTCGGTAAGGATGAGTATTTTGCCCTGGGGGATAATTCCGCGAACAGCGCCGATGGCCGCTATTGGGGCACGGTTCCTGCCAAGGATGTCGTTGGGCGCCCGGTTTTGGTCTACTATCCATTTACCAGACACTGGGGCGTCGCCAAGTAACGGCGGGTAAAGGTCTCCCGGTAGTTAGTACGCACAATACACATTATGTTAAGTAAGGTATCGTGAAGAAGCCTGTCCTTGGAAACCACACTGTTCCTTGGCTCGACCACCGGGCCGCGGGCGTCCTTCTGCACCCAACCTCCCTACCCGGAACCCAAGGGATCGGCACGCTCGATCACCACGCCACCCAGTTCCTGGATTTACTCCAGGCCGCGGGCTTCACCTACTGGCAAACTTGCCCCTTGGGACCGACCGGTTTTGGCGATTCACCCTACCAGTGCTTTTCGTCGTTCGCGGGAAATCCGTACCTGATCGATCTCCAGCCGCTCCACGCGGCAGGCCTGCTGACCGCCGAACAGTTAAAGCCGCTCAATACCCTACCGGCTGATCGCGTCGACTTCGGCGGCCTCTGGCAAATCAAGCTGCCGCTTCTTTTCTCCGCCCACGCCGCCTGGGTTCGTCTGGGCCGACCCTCCCTTCCTGCTTACGGGGATTTTTCCGCCTTTCGAGCAGCCCATGCCCCTTGGCTGGAAAGCTACACGCTCTTCTCCGCGCTTAAGGATCATTTCGGCGGAAAACCTTGGTGGGAATGGCCCACCGAAGCTCGCGACTGCCGCGCAGCCCTTCGGTCCCGCTCCCCGCGTGAGTTGGCCGCCCGTACCGAGGGATACGCTTTCATCCAGCACGTTTTTTTCGCCCAATGGCAGTCGATCCGCCGCCATGCCTCGTCGCGGGGCATCCGCATCATCGGCGACATTCCGATCTTCACCGCACTCGACAGCGCCGACGTGTGGGCCAGCCCGTCACTCTTCCAACTGGACCAGGGAACGCTCCGTCCAACCGCGGTGGCCGGCGTACCGCCGGACTACTTTTCCGCCGACGGCCAACTTTGGGGTAATCCTCTCTACGACTGGCCGGTTCACGCCCGCGACGGCTACGCCTGGTGGCTGCAACGCCTGCGCGCCGCGTTCACGTTCTGCGATGTGGTCCGCATCGACCACTTCCGCGGCTTCGAGGCCTACTGGTCCGTGCCCGCCGGACGCCCCAACGCGCGCGTCGGCTCATGGGTTCCCGGCCCCGGACTGGACTTCTTCCGCCGGGTTAGCGCCGCGCTGCCCGAGGCCCGGCTGATCGCCGAGGATCTCGGCCTGCTGACTCCGGAGACCGTCGCGCTGCGCGAAGCCACCGGACTGCCCGGCATGGCGGTGCTGCAATTCGCCTTCGGCGGCAGCGCGGACAACGCCTACCTGCCCCACAACCAAACCGCCAACTCCGTGGTGTATCCGGGCACCCACGACAACGACACAACGCTTGGCTGGTACGCCACGACCGACGAACGCACCCGGGACCACGTCCGCCGCTACCTGCGCGTGAGCGGACGCGAGATCAGCTGGGACTTCATCCGCTCGGCCTACGCTTCCGTTGCGCGGCTAGCTATCATCTCCCTGCCCGACCTGCTAAGCCTCGGCAGTGAGGCGCGTCTAAACACCCCTGGTGTTGGCCAGGGCAACTGGACCTGGCGCTACCGTTCCGACCAGCTGGCGCGGCTCTCCGCGCAGTCCGCTCCCTACCTTCGCGAGCTCGGCGATCTCCACGGCCGCCTGCCGGCGGTCAGTCTTGCGTCAGAAACCCGCTGACTAGCGGTAAGACCTCCTCGCGAGCGTCATCCAGCACGTAATGGCCCGCGTCGGCGATGCGGTGAACCGCAGCGTCCGGCATGAACTCCCGCCAGCGCTCGAGGAAGTGGTCGTTGAAACAGAAGTCGCGCCCACCCCAGACGATCAACGCCTCCTTGCCTCGCAGGTGTGCCAGCCCGGTCTCCACCGCCGCAAGCGTCGCATGCGTCGGGTGAGTGGGTTCCATTGGGATGTCGCGCACGAAGGCGTTGACCGCCACGCGATCGGCCCACGAGCCGTACGGGAACAGATAACCGCGCTTCTCCTCGGCGCTGAGCACGCGGCGCGCCATCGCCATCCGCGTGGCGGGCCAGGCGAATCCGTTGCACCCGCGAACGATCAGCGGTCCGATCAGCGGCGCCCGGCACAGTGCGATCCGCGCGGGAATGCGATCATCCGGAAACGCCGCCGTGTTGAGGATCACCAGGCGCCGCACATTTTCCGGGTGCCTTCCCGCGAAACCGAGGCCGATCGCACCACCCCAATCGTGCACGACGATATCGACCTGCTCCAGTCCGAGCGAAGTCACCAGGTCCTCAAGATCGGCGATACGCTGTGCGAGCGTGTAGGCGCGGTCCGTCGGTTTGTCCGAAAACCCCATGCCCACGTGGTCCGGAACAACGCACCGACGCGTCGGCGCCAGGGCACGCACGAGGTGACGGTAGTAATAGGACCACGTTGGATTCCCGTGAACCATCACGACCGCCCTACGCGTGCGCGGCCCTTCGTCGAGAAAACTGAGCGCGGTGCCGTCGGCGAGGAGATGCCGGTGCGGCGTAAACGGATACTCCGCCCGCAACCAGCCGGGGCTTGGCGTCGCGGTCACCATTCCAGCGCGAGCATCAGGCAATTCAGGCCGCTGCCAATTCCCAGGAGCCCCACCCGCTGTCCGGTTTTCACCGCTCCGGCCTCGGCCGCGAGCGCCAGCGTCGCCGGCAGCGCCACCGAGCCGGTGTTGCCGAGCGTTTCGAAGGTCGAGAAGTCGCGGGCGAGGTCCAGACCCAGGGTCTCATAGAGCTTGCGGCGGTGCACCGATCCGACCTGGTGGCAGATGAAACGGTCAAACTCCGTTCCGTGATCGCGCGAAAACTCCGCCCAAGTCTCCCGCGCGAGTTCCACGCCGGCGACCAACAGCCTTTCCGAGTCGGTCTGCATCGCGAGCGCCTCCGCGCCATGGGTGTCGCCTAGGCATAGTTCGCTGTGCGCGGTCGCGGCTCGCCCGGTGCCGCCGAGGATGCGATGACCGCGCCCTCCGGCGAGCGATCGGTGGCAGACGACCGCCGCCACCGCCCCGGAGCCGATTGTGAGGTTTGCGAAGTAGGGCTTGATGTCGTTCCGCGACAGCGGCTGCTGGTTGAGCGTGCGCAGGGTCTGCTCGACCAGCGGCCGTCCGTTCTCCCCCGCCGCCACCAGCGCGCAGCGGATTTGCCCCGCCTCGATCATCGAGGCCGCGAGCACGAGCGAGTTCAGGAAACCGAGGCACGCGTTTGACACGTCCATCACCTGCGCCCGCGGCGGGAGTCCGATCTTCCGGTGCGCGAACGAAGCGGTCGCCGGCTCCAGCATGTCACGGCTCACGGCGGCATGGATGAACAATTCCACGTCTTCCGCCTTAAGCCCCGACTTCGCGAGTACCGCGCGTCCCGCCGCGGCGCTGGCATCGGAGGGCCGCGTCCCCGCCGGCCACATCCGGCGCTCCCGGATGCCGGTCATCAATTCCAGCCGCCCCGCCGGGAGCTTCAGCCGCTCGTAAACCGGAGCCAGCCGCGCCTCGATCTCCGCGGAGGTCCAGACTTCATCCGGCATCGCGACGGCCAGCGATTCGATGCAGGCGTGCTCGAACCTCATCCCCCGCCCTCTTCCCCACCCGCCCGCATCGTCCGGCGGATGATGTCGCGGTCGAAATAGTTTGAGCCGAGGCCGGCGTCGACGACCACGGTCGTGCCGTTTAGTCCGCTGCTGCGCGGGCTCAGCAGGAACGCCGCCGCGTTCGCGACTTCCTGCGTGTCGAGGTTCCGCTTCCGGAAGGTGAGCTTCTCGGCGTAAAGGTAACTCTCAACGTAACCGGGAATCCCGGCCGACGCGCTCGTCTTGAGCGGGCCCGCGCCAACGACATTGAAACGCACCGCCGAATCCGCGCTGAAAGACTTCGCGAGAAACCGCGCCGTGGACTCCAGCGCCGCCTTCACCGGCCCCATGTAGCCGTAATTTTCGGGGGTAACCAGCAGCGACGAGATGCCGATCGTCACCACCGAGGCGTCAGGCGCCAGCGTCGGCTTGAACGCGCGCGAAATCTCCACCAGCGAGAACGACGAGACCGCCGTGGCCTGCAGGAAATCGGCGCGCGTCGTCTCATGGAAGGCCCGCGGTCCCGCGCTGTAGTTCGCGAACGCGATCGAGTGGACAAGGCCGTGGATCTGACCGTGGCCGGCGGCGGCGATCTCCGCGGCGAGGCGGTCCACCGCTCCCTCCTGCTCGACGTCGCAGACGAACAACGGCCGCCCGGCAAGGAGTGCGGCCAGCGATTGCCGGCGCGTTTCCGAGCGCACGCTGTAAATGACCTTGCCCCCCTGCTCCTCCAGCGTCTTGGCGACGGCCCAAGCGACGCTCTTACGGTTGGCGACGCCAAACACGACCACCGTGCGGCCGGCGAGCTGCAGGAAGTCGCTCATGCGGGCGGCGCTCCCGCGGGCGTCTTCCAGGCCACCGAGAAATCCACATTCAATACGCGCGTGCCGTCGGCCTTCTTGATCGAGCCGCCGAGCATCGTGAACCCGCCGAGCGCATCCTTTTCCTTCACCTCCAGGAGGATCGTGTCGCCCGGATAAACCGGCTGCCGGAAACGAACGTCGCTGATCTTCGCGATCAACGGCACGCCAGCCCCGGGCGGCCCGCCCGCCGCACGGGCCTTCAAAGCGAGATGGCATCCGGCGGCTTGGAACACCGCCTCGCACAGCAGCACACCCGGCGTGATCGGCGCACCCGGATAATGTCCCCGGTAGAAATCCTCCTCTGCCCGCCAGGTGCGGCGCGCCAACAGCCCATCGGGGGTCTGACTGACGATCTCGTCGATGAAGAGGAAGGGCGGACGATGCGGGATGAGATCGGTGACCGGAGGGAAGCTCATGCGGTGGAGGAGGCGGCGACCGCACGTTTTTCGGCGTGAAGCGCCTTGTCGACCTTGTTCGCGACGATGACGCCGTAGTTGATGGTGCCCAGCCACCCCGACATGATGATTCCGACCGAACCGGCGTGGTAGAGGCCGGGCAGTTTTTCGGGCAGGTCCATCGAGACCTTCAGGCCCTCGAACTTGGTGCCAAAAGACGTGCCTCCGAAATGCGTCGTGTAGCGCTCGATCGTCCGCGGCGTCGCCGCCTCTTTCCAGTCGATCTTCGCCCGCACGTCGGGGATGTAGCGCTCCAGCGCCGTGATCGACTCCTCGATCAGACGCTCCTTCTGGCGTTCATATTCCTCGTCGGACAACCCGGTCCAGTCCTCGTGGCGCGCGTTGAGCGACACCACGACGGTGTAACGGTCGCCGCCCGGCCGCGTGTCCGGATAGTAAACCGAGAACGTGCGGCTGGTCGTGTGCAGGTCGGTCAGCTCGGTGCTGCTAAAGCGCGGGTTGGCGGATGTGAAAACGAGGTCGCCGATGTGCGGGATGCTCTCGCCCTTGCGAATGCCAAGGTAGACCTGACACGAACTCGTGTTGATGCGCACCGCCTTGGCGGCCGCGACGAACTCTGCCGGGAAGTTCTCCTCCCCCGCCAGTCGCAGAATCGTATTCTTCAGGTTCGCGTTCGATAGGATCGCCTTCGCGCGCACGACCCGGCCGCCCTTGGCGACGATTCCCGCCGCGACCTTGCGACCGCCGCGTTCCTCGACGAGCACGCGCTCGACGAGCACCTTCTTCCGCAACTCGACGCCGTTGCGCCGCAATTCGTCCGCCATCTTGCCGACGAGGTCGTCGGACCCGCCGCGGTAAGTGTAGACCCCGGCGCCCATGAAATTGGAGAACACGATGCCGAAGGTGATCGCCGGATCATTGACCGACGAACCGTTGGCGTAGGCGATCGGCTCCATCAGCAGCCGTTTCACGTCGTCGCGTCCCGGGAAGAACCGCTCGAACATCTCTCCGGTCGTCTCGGGATTGTTGTCGTAGAAGTTCATCGACCGCAGGTGGTCGTAGAATCCCTCCACTTTCGCGCGATCGACGCCGAACTGCTCCACGAGGACCCGCGTGTAGTCGTCGCGCGTGAACGTCGTGCGCACATCCATCTGCGGGTTCACAAAGCGCACGTCCTTCAGCGGCACGATTGCGTCCGCGATTTCTCGGGTCCAGTACTTGCGGCACGACTTGAGCATCCCGCTTGGGAACCCGTGGAGGGAGATGTCGAAGATGTGCCCGCCGCGGCGCGTGAACCACGTGGCAAGCCCGCCGAACTGGTAGTGGTGCTCGAGCACGAGCACGCGGTGCCCTGCCTTCGCGAGCACGTTGGCGGCGGTCAGCCCGCCCAACCCGCTACCGATGACGATGACATCGTACTCATCCGCGACCCCTTTGAGCCAGTCGTATCCCATGGAGGCGCGAACGTGGGCACTCCTTCCAATCTTGCCAACCCCGAGTTTGGAAAAACCGCCGGCCCGCCCGGCCGGACCCAAGCGCCTCCACCGCGCGCGTTTCGCTCGGAAAACATCACGAACCGTCGTTACGAGCGTCGTGCCCTGTAGCCGAGGGTGTTTACCCGCCTCAGGCGGGCTCCCTCGGATGGTAGAGAACATCTGCCCCGACCTCCGAACGTAGCACGGCCCCCTACGCTTTCCCGGCTTCTTTTTGCAGCACGTGGAGGTTCGCCATCGAGATGCCGCTGAGCATCGCGCCGATAATGCCGAGGAAGCCCTGGTCGGTACCGCAAAGGTATAGGTTGTCCAAGGCGGTGCGACCGTGGCGGTTTTTCACCGGCGAACCGTAGATCGCGCCGCCAAAATGGCCTGTATAACGCGTGATCGTGCGCGGCGTGAACATGTCGGTGGCCACCACCGCGGCCTCCGGCGTCACGGCCCCCATCGGGAGCGGCAGAAAGCGCCGCGCCGAGTCCTGCACCGCCGTGAACCAGCGCCCCTTCGCCGCCCGATATTCATCCTCCGGCCACGCGCTCCATACGTCGGGACGAGCGAGGCAGGTGACCCGCAGCAATCCCTCGGGCAGGCATTGGCCCGGCCGGTATTCGAAGTTGTTCGGCAGGCAGATGACACCGCTGCGGGTGTCCACGTCGGCCTGAGGACTGGCGTATTCGAAACGTTCGGAATCGTTGAAGAAAACGATCGTATCATCCCCCCAACCGAACGCCGTGGGTTCGCGATTGAGCACCGTGATGGTCTCGACGAACGACAGCCGGCCCGGAGGAGTCGGCCCGACTCCGGCGGGCACGTCGCCCATGATGAGGCGCTCGGTTTCGGGAGCGCCGATCGATGAGATGACGTGGCGGGCGGTGACCTCGGCGCCGTCGTCCAGCACTAGCGCGTGGGCGCGCCCGGCCCGGGCCTCGATCCGCTGCACGCCGCACTTCATCCGACGCTCGCCCCCGGCCGCGCGGTACTTCGCGAGCAGCACGCGGAGGATGACCCTCACCCCTTCCAAAGGCCGCGCGAATCCCTCGAGAAACAGCGCCTTGAACATGATCACGAACTGCCCGAAATCCATGTCCCGCTCCGTCGGGCTGCCGTAGTACATCAGCGGACAGAACAACATGTCCTCCAGCAGCGGATCGGCGATGTGGCGCCTCACCACCTCCCGCGCTGAGAGGGCCGGCGCGTCGAGGGCGACATCGTCGAACGCGCGGACCGCGGCGACCAGCGCGCGGAAACCGTCGACCTGTGCCGGAAACCGCTCCGCGACCTCCGACTCCAGCACGGTGAAATCGTTGGTGAACCGCAGCGACGTTTCCCCGTGAGGACCGAACGTGATGCGGGAGCCGCGTTGCTCGCACAAGGCGAGTTCCTCTCGCTCGATCCGGAGCTGGCGCAGCAGCTTCACGAGCGGGGTCCCGCGCACGCCGGGCCGGGAGAAGTTGGTCAGCGCGTGCAGGCCGACGTCGTACCGCCGCCCTTCGATGCTGTAGAAACCGTTGAGCCCTCCGACGGCGTTATGGCGCTCGAAGATGCAGACGCTACGACCGAAGTGCGCCAGGCGGATGCCGGCGGCCAGACCGGACATCCCTGCGCCGATGATCACCACATCGTAATCGCGGCGAGAATTCATCGGCTGAGGGCAGAAAAAAACCGGGCGAACCGGCCCGGCTGGCAGTGCGGAATGGCGTTGAGATCAGCCGGCGCGAACGAAGGAAAAATCACGGATGGACGCGGACTCAAACGGATCCGGAGCGAAAGCCGTTTCAGGTGCCGCCTGAAACGGCACCGAGCGCGGTTAGGGCCGAACAACGGACGGCTGATGCCGCAGCCGATCCGCGTCCATCGGTTTTCATCCTTGGTTCAACCCCGCGCCCCGTCGCTCAGCTCTTGCCGGCCAGCGCGTTGAACTTGGGCGTGAGGTACTCCGCGCAGCTGTCGAGCGAGGCGAGCTGCATGTAGTCGGCCTCGGGCACTTCGATGCCGTGGCGCTTCCGGAGCTCCATCACGATGTCGAGGAAGTCCATGCTATCGAGCTGCAGTTGGTCGCGGAGCCGCACCTCGGGCTTCACGTTGCTCAGGTCCTCGTCGGGAGCGATGTCCGCGATGATATCGAGCACCACCTGCCTGCATTCGTCTTTGGTCATGGGAAACGGCGGGAACTAGGCGACAAAGCGTCGAACAATCAACGTGGAATTTATCCCCAGCATGCCGAAGGAGTTGTTGAGGATCGTATCGATCCGCGCGGCCGCCCGCGGCGTGTTGAGGACAAGCCCGGGTAACGCGCACTGGGGGTCGAGATCGTCGACGTTGATGCTGGGATGGACGATCCCGTCGTTGAAAGAAGGCAGGTTTCCGGCGAGCTCGAGCGCGCCGGCGGCGCCCATGGCGTGGCCGATGAAACTCTTGGTGTTGTTGATGTGGGTTTCGGGGCAATCGACCCCGAACACGGCCCGGATAGCCTCGCACTCCTGGATATCGCCGAGAGGGGTGGCAGTGGCGTGGGTGTTGACGATGTGGATATCGCGGGCGGCCAGCCCGGAGCGCCCGAGCGCGGCCCGCACGCACTCGGCCTGCCGGGTCGGATTGGGCAGCACGTAGTCGCTGGCGTCGCTGTTCACGTGGTACCCCGCGATCTCGGCGTAGATCTTCGCCCCCCTAGCCTGCGCATCCTCCAGCCGCTCGAGGGTGTAGAGGCAGCCGCCCTCCGAGATCACGATGCCATTGCGCGCCTTGTCAAAGGGACGGGAGGCCTTGGCGGCATCCTCGTGGGTCGCGAGCGCGTTCTGGGACTTGAAGCCCGCGAAGATGCCGAAGGTGTGGCTGCTCTCGCTCACGCCGCCGCAGATCGCGAAGTCGCACTCCCGGAGGCGCAGCATCTGCGTGGCGTGGATCAGGCCCAGGTTGCCGGCCGCGCAGGCGGCGCCGAGCGTGTACGCGGGGCCGGTCACGCCGAGGTTAAGGGAGGTCTCGCCGGCCGGGTTGTTGGCGACCGTGCGAGGGTTGTGGTAGTGCGACCAGAACTTTGTGTCGTAGGCGAATTTCGAGATGTTGTGGATCTCGTTCTCGGTCTCGACGTTCCCGTGTTCGGTGCAGCCGAGATAAATCCCGACTCGGTCCTTCGGGAGGGCATCGAAAGCCACGCCGCTGTCGGCCAGCGCCTCCCGAGCACAATAGATGGAAATACTACCTGCACGGGTGCCCACGCGGAGCTCCTTCCGCTTCTGGTACTTCAACGGATCGTAGGTGCACACGCCGGCGAGTTGCTGCCCCATGTGGCGCACCTCGATGCGGCTGACACCGGAAACGCCGTTGAGCAGGCTGTGCCGAAAGTCCGCGAGCGTGTTGCCGTTGGGGGCCGTGAGACCGATCCCGGTGATGACGATGCGCGCGGGCTTCATTCGTGATTAAAGGAAAATCGCTAGCCACGGAGTCACGGAACGCAATACAAGCCTCCATTCATGAACGTCCTCGTCGTCGGCGGAGCGGGTTACATCGGCAGCCATTGCGTGCGGCAGCTCGTCGCCGCCGGCCACCGGCCGGTGGTACTCGACAACTTCGTGTATGGCCATCGCGGCGCGGTGGCGGCCGGCGTAACCCTCCACGAGGGCAGCCTCGGCGACGAAGCGTTCGTCGGGCGCGTGCTGCGGGCGGAGAAGATCGACGTGGTCATGCATTTCGCGGCGTTCTGCTATGTCGGCGAGTCGGTCACCGATCCGCTCAAGTATTACTTCAACAACGTGGTCGAGACGCTTCACCTGCTGCGAGCCATGGTCGGCGCCGGCGTGAACAAGTTCGTGTTCTCTTCCACCTGCGCGACGTTCGGCGTTCCCGCGTCGCTGCCGATCCACGAGAACCTGCCGCAGGCGCCCATCAACCCCTACGGCCAGAGCAAGCTCGACATCGAGAACGCCCTCAAGGCCCTCGCGGTCGCGCACGGGCTCAACTTCGCGGTTTTCCGCTATTTCAACGCCGCCGGCGCCTCGGAGGACGGCTCCATCGGCGAGGACCACGACCCGGAAACGCATCTCATCCCCCTGGCGATCGACGTGGCGACCGGGCGCCGCCCACATCTCCAGCTGTTCGGGACCGACTACCCCACCCCTGATGGCACCTGCCTGCGCGACTACGTCCACGTCGATGATCTCAGCCGCGCCCACATCGCGGTGTTCGACCGCCTCTCCGCCCGCGGCGCCCAGCTTTTCTACAACCTCGGCACCGGCCGGCCGACCTCGAATCGCGAGGTGATCCGCGCGGTCGAGCGAGCGACCGGCCGGCCGGTCAAGGTGGTGGAGACCCCGCGACGCGCCGGCGACCCGCCCGCGTTGTTTGCCGACTCCTCCCTCGCCATCCGCGAACTCGGCTGGAAGGTGCGCTTCCCCGACATCGACTCCATCGTCGCCACCGCCTGGCGCTGGCACTCGACGCACCCGAAGGGGTACGGCGATCGCGGCCGCTGACCGGCGGAACCGATCCTTAGAGTCGCGGCGGCGCCGGTTTGTGCGGAGCCTCCCAGGCGAACGCACCGCGCGTGTTGACCTTGCGGCGGTAGACCTGGTCGCCGCAGGTGGCGTAAATCGTGTCGAAGGCGGGACCACCGAAACAAAGATTCGTGATGCGGCCGTTGGGCAGCGGCAGGATCGCGTTCACCCGCCCGGCCTGGTCGCAGATCTGGATGCCGAGCCGCGTCGCCACGTAGAGACGACCGTCGCGGTCAACCTTGAGACCGTCGGCGAAGCTCATGTCCTCCTCGTCTGGCTCGTGCAGGTGGAAGTAGCGCTGCTTTTGCGCGAGCGTGCCGTCGGTGCGGATCTGGTAGCTGTACACCCAGTGCGAGCGGTAGTCGGCGACATAGAGTAGTGACTGGTCGGGTGAGAGAGCGACTCCGTTCGCGAAGCGCAGACCGGAATCGACCACCTCCTTGCGGCCGTCGGGCCGTACCAGCCAAACGCGGCTCGGCTCGTTGGAATTCCCGCCCGGAGGATGCGTGACGTAGATGTTGCCGTTGCGCGCCACCACGAGGTCGTTGCCGGCGATTCCCTCGGCGAGGACCCGCTGCGCACCGCCCGGAGCGATGGCCACAACCTGCTGTGCACCCGCGGCGGCGGCGTAAAGCGTTCCGTCCGGTCCATAGGCCTGGCCGTTGGTGCGCTGCGTGTTTTCCCGCGACACCACGGGACGGCCGTCAGGTCCGATCCGGTACGCCCGGGAGGCGCGGATATCGGTGAAGGTCACCACGCCGTTGGCGTCCGCCGCGGGCCCCTCGGTGAGCTGGTACCCCTCGCCGACGAGCGTCCAGTTCTCCCCGGGGATCAGGAGCGCCGCGAGCACCGCGTTCTTGGTGGCCGCCGCGGGCCGTACCGCGTCCGGCCAGCCGCGCCAAAGCCACCGCATCGCGTCGGGGAAAACCGCGGTGCCATGCTTGCCGTTGTGGCCGCCCTCACCCCAGACGTGGCGCGTGTCGTAACCGGAAAACTCGAGCGCGCGCTGCATGGTCTGGTTCGCCATCCACCAATCGCCGCCGTAGATGTTATTATCGTTCGAACCTCCCTGCAGGAACACCCGGAGCGGCTTCGGCTCGAATTTCCGGATGAGCGTGGGATAACGGTCACCTCCCCGCAGGCCCACGAAGGTGCCGATCGCGCTGAACACGCGCGTGAACGCGTCGGGCCGTTCCCACGCCGCCGTCCACGCCGCGATGGCGCCGGAACTGGATCCACCGATCGCCCGGTCCGCCGCCCTCCGCGAGAGGCGCAGCGGGCGTCCGTCACCGGCGGTCCTCGTCTCCACGAACGGCAGCAACTCCTCCAGCACGAAGCGAGCGTAGGCGTCGCCCAGCCCGTCGTACTCGAAGCTCCGGTTGAAACGATCGAGCGTGTCTCCGGGCGCCGCGGATTTCAGCACGCCGGGCGCGACGAAAACCCCGATCAGCACCGGGATGTCCCCGCGCGCGATGAGGTTGTCGAAGACCACCGGCGCATTCCACTGCACGCGGTCCTGGTTGACGTAGAGGCAGGCCGGTTGCGCGGGATCATACTGGCGCGGCACGTAGACGAACACCTCGCGGGAAGTCCCCGGGAAGAGGCGCGAGCCCTCGATTGTGAAGCGCAACGTCTCCCCCTTGGGCACGCCGGCCTGGACCACCGAGTCGGGATGGGGAGGATAATCGTCGGCGGCCGCGGCGCGCAGCCCGCCGGAAGCAGGGATGAGAAGGAGGCCGAGCGCGAGGAAGGCGCGGCCCGGGGTGAAGGCGGGGCGTGACATGGGGAAAGCGGTAAGCCGGCTCAGCGGACGGCAAAGACCGATTCGTCGATGAGCATCTTCTCCGGGTAGACGACGCGGCCGCGCATGAGCAGGTCTCCTTCGAACATGTCATGGCGCACATCCGCGAGACGGATGCCTTGCTCGAGGCGCTCCGGACGCATGCCGGTCAGGATGGATTTCGCCTTCTCGTCGGCGAGGATCACCGGGGCGTGGTAGGCGAACAGGTAATCGAGCTGCCGCGCGCGGATCAGCTCGCTGATCAGCTGCGCGCCTCCCTCGATGAAAACCCCGGGGATCCGTTCCTCCGCGCAACGCCGCCGGAAATCCGCGATCGGCACCCGCTGGTTGGACGACTCGAAGATCCAGACCTTGATGCCGGCCTCGCGCAGCTTGCGCACGTACCCCAGGCCCCCGTGAGGCGTGGTGACGACAATGGTGCGGTCGCGGAACGCGTCGGTGAAGACGTGAGGCGGATTCTTGTCGACGACGGTGCGTAGCAGACCGTCGAACACGAAACGCCACGGGCACCATTCCGGCACGCCCGGCAGACGGACGGTAAGCCGCGGGTTATCCTTCAGCACCGTCATGGCCCCGACCGCGATGGCCGGGAACAGACGACGCCAGCGGTGGACATCGGCGCGCGAGGCCTCGTTCGTGATCCAACGCGACTCGCCCGTGCGGCAGGCCAGCTTCCCGTCCAGCGTGGAGGCGACCTTGGCGGCAATGAGCGGACCGCCGGTGGTGACCCAATGATTGAAGATCAGATTGAGATCGGCGCACTCCCGCTCGAGCACGCCGGTGACGACCTCCACCCCGCGCTCCCGCAGCACCTCGAACCCGCGGCCGGCGTGGGCCGGGTTGGGATCGGTGGCGCCGATCACCACCTTGCTGATCCCCGCGGCAAGAATCGATTCGGTGCAAGCGCCCGTCCGTCCCTCGGTGCAACAGGGCTCCATCGTCACATAGAGAACCGCGCCCGGTCGCGGGGCCCGGCCCAGCGCGGCGAGCGCCGCCTTTTCCGCGTGCGGCCCGCCATCTGGGGCGGTCGCCCCCTCCGCGACGATCTCCCCGCTTTCTACCACGAGGGCGCCGACCATCGGGTTGGGGTGTGTCGTGCCCCAGACCCCGCGCGCGAGCTCCAGCGCCCGACGCATGAACCAGACGTGCTCGGATTTATCCGCGGACATAGGGGTTGCCGGCGCGCTCCTCGGCCACGGTCGTGGCGGGGCCGTGCCCCGGGAAAATCTTCGTGGCGGGCGGAAGCGTGTAGATCTGTTCGCGGATCGAGCGCAGCAGGACCGCATGGTCGCCGCCGGGAAAGTCGGTCCGTCCGATACTACCGCGGAAAATCGCATCGCCGACGAAAGCCGCTCCGAAGGCCTGGAAGTAAAACAGCACGTTGCCCGGGCAATGACCGGGGACGTGACGCACCTCGGCGGCAAGGCCGGCCGCGGAGCGGATTTCACCCTGCGAAAACCAATGGTCGACGCGCACGCCCTCCAGGCCCAGCCGCTCGCCCATGAAACGCTCCATGATTTCCGGCGTCTCGATCAGCGCGCGGTCATCCGCATGGGCGAGCACCTTGGCGTCGGTGGCGCGCACCACTTCGGCGACACCCTGCATGTGGTCCCAATGGCCGTGCGTGATCCACAACTCGACCAGGCGGCACCCGCGCTGCGCGAGGAGCGGTTTCACCTCCGGCCAGACCTGCCCCGGCGCGTCGATCAGCAGCGCCTCACCCCGGTCCGGGGAACTCAGCAGGTAGGCATTGGTGTCGATCGGGCCCGCGGGAATGACGTCAAGCTGCACACCGTCAATTCAACCCGCCGCGGCCCGCGCGCAACCCCGCAATCAAGCGGGGCGGCGCGAAGCCTCAGGCGAGGCCGAGCTTTTTCAACACCTCGGGCGGCGGTCCCTCGAACTTCTCGAGCGCCACATTGCCGACATACCCGATATCCTTCATGCCCGCGGGGGTCGTGTAATAACCGCTGGCGCAGAGGTCCCGGAAGCGGGCGAAGAACCTCGCGGCCGGCCGCAGCTCCGGCTTGGCGTCGGGCAGGTGGCAGATGTCGTCGCAAATCGCGTGACGCTGCCGTACCACCAGGCTGCTGAACTCGTTTTGAAAGCGGCGCTGCGACTCCGCATCGACCCACGCGAGTCCGTCGCGGATGATCACGCGGTCACGCTCGTGCCCGGGGTAAGGCGCGCTCACCCACTCGTCGATGAAGTCCGGGACCTTCAGGCTCGAGGCGGAGGGCCCCTTCTCGTCGGCAGGGATGATGGTGTCGCAGAGCACGGTCGCGGTGGCTTTCTCCGCGGGGGACAATGAGAGCGGCCAGCAGTCGCCGGCCGCGTACTTCTTGATGAGATCCGGATCGGTGCCGTAGCCCTTGGCCGGGGCGGCCGGTGCGGCGGCCCACGAAAACTGCGTGCCGGCGGTGGTGGCGGCCGAAGCGGCCATCACCCACTTGATCATCGTTCGGCGGTCGAGCGGTGAAGAGGCGGGGTTCATCTCAAAGGTCTCCTTTCTTCAGGCCGGCGAGCAGGTAATCGCTGGCGCGCCAGGCCAGCGCCATGATGGTGAGGGTCGGATTTTTGTCCGCGTTGGAGCAGAAAGGGGCCCCGTCGGTCAGGAACAGATTCTTCACGTCCCACGTCTGGCACCATTGGTTGGTCACGGATTTGCGCGGATCGCTGCCCATGATCGCACCGCCCACCTCGTGGATGATCTTGCCCCCCGGCTCGATGGCCTTCGCGCCGTCGGCCAGCGGCTGGGAACGCGGCTTGCCCCCCATCGCGGTGATCCAGTCGGCGAACGTGCGCTGCATGTGCGCGGCCTGCCGGGTCTCGTGCTCGGACCACTTCCAATGGAATCGCAGCGCCGGTATGCCCCACTTGTCCTTCACGACGGGATCCAGGTCGCAGAAAGAGTCGTCATTGGGGATCATCTCCCCGCGGCCGGCGAACCACATGAAGGATCCGTAGTAGCGCCGGGCCTCCTCCTTGAACTTCCGGCCGTAGCTGCCGCGGGTGATGTTCTCCAGCCCCGCCCCTGTGCCGAACCCAGGCATCTGCCGGCCGCCGCCGAACTCGATGTGGTAACCGCGCGCGAAACCCAGCTTCCCGGCCAACTGCTCCTGATAGAGCCACCACGGCACGTAGGCGTGGTTGCCGCCCGCGCCGTCCTCGTTGTGTGGCGGCAGGTTCTCCATCGCCGGGATCTGGCCTCCGAGCGAGGCGCCGACGGTGTCCATGATGTACTTGCCCACCAGCCCCGAGGAGTTGGCGAGACCCTGCGGGAAAAGCGTCGACTTCGAATTCAGCAGGATGCGCACGGTTTCGCCCGAACTCGCGGCGAGCACCACCACCTTGCCCTTCACCACGCGTTCCTTGCCGGTGCGGCGATCAATGAAGACCACCCCGGTCGCGCGACCGTCGGGCCCGATCGTGACCTCCCGCGCCATGGCGTCGCTGATCAGGTCGAGGTTGCCCGAAGCGAGCGCCGGCGGAAGGTGGACCGTCGTCGACTGGTAGTTCGCCTTGATCGAGCAGCCCCGTCCGCACGGTGTCGCCCAGAAGCACGCTTGGCGCGCTCGCATCGAGTCGGCGAGCAGACGCTGAGCCCGCGGGTTGCCCGGATGGATCTTCGCCGGCAGCACCGCGGGGTCCTGTTTCTCCGTGAGCACCGCGCGGTGGATGGGAATCACGGGCAGACCGAGCTTCTTGCCGTGATGCTGTCCGAAACGCTCAGCGGCCCGGAACGCCGGCGGCGGTTGCAGGCAGCCCCGCGGTGAGTCGGGGGTGTTCTCGAGGCCGTGGTTGTCGCCGTAGACGCCGATCAGCATCTCCACCTTGTCATAGTAGGGAGCAACGTCCTCGTAGTTGAGGGGCCAGTCGAAGCCGAGGCCGTCCCGAGAGCGGGGCTTGAAATCGTAAGGACCGTTGCGGAGCGAAATGCGGCCCCAGTGGTTGGTCCGGCCCCCGAGCATCCGCGAGCGCCACCACCAGAACTTACGCTCGGGCTCGGACGATGCGCTGGTGTACGGCTCGCCCGGAACCTGCCAGCCGCCGTCGATCGTGGCGTCGTAAAATCCGAAGGGCTTGTCGGGAGTGCTCGTGCCGCGCAAGGGGGCGTCGGCATTCGTCTGGAACATCGGGGTCTCCTTCTCGGGATCGTAGTTCCGGCCGGCCTCCAGCATCAGAACCTTGGCACCCTCGAGCGCGCAGGTGTAGGCGGTCTGGCCTCCGGCGGCGCCGGAGCCGACCACGATGACGTCGTACTGAGCCTGGGCCTTGTCCGGATCAATCTGGGGCATGGTTGGTAAAAGGGCTGCGCGGATGAGAATCCGCGCGGGTCCGAAAGCAAACCGCGTTTTGGGTCAGGCCTGCACCGCCGCCACGAATTCCGCCCTGGCTTCCATGTGCGGGTTGTGGCCGCAACCGGGCAGCACGCGCACCTCCGCCTGAGGAAAGTGGCGACGGATGACGTCGTGGTCGCCCGGCTCCACATAAGGGGAATTCCCTCCCGCCACGAACCGGACCGGACCAGTGAAGCAATCGTCCGGCGTGAGCGGATTGGACTCAAGTCGCGGCAGCGCATCCGTAAGCGCCGGAAGATTCACGAGCCAGGACCATTGGCCGGATTCGTCGCGCTCCAGGTTCGTCGCGAGGAACTTCCGCGTGCCCGGGGAAGGCACCCGGCTTTCGAAGCGCAGCTCCGCCTCGGCCCGCGAACGCAGATCGCGCAGGTCGATTTCATTCATCGCCGCGAAACTCGCGCGATGCGCCGGCCAGAAGTAATCGCGCGGAGCGATGTCGACCACCAAGAGCCTCGCCACCAGCCCGGGATACCGGCAGGCCAGCAGCATCGCGGTCTTCCCTCCCATGCTGTGCCCGAGCAGCGTCACCGGCCCGCGCGCATGGACGTCCATCCAGCGCACGACGTCGGCGCAAAGGGTTTCGTAATCCATCGCGGCGTCGTGGAACGAGCGACCATGGTTGCGCAGGTCGGGCGCCAGCACGTGATGGCTCGCCGCCAGGTCCGCTCCGGTCGTGAGCCAGTTGCGCGACGACCCCAGCATGCCGTGCAGCAGGACGAGCGGCGGGAGTCCCGCGCCGCCGAGATCACGATGAAAGAGGATGCGCACCGCGAAACTCCGCGCCCCGCCAACCGCGGAAGCCAGAAAATTACACTGCCCCGTTGGACCACGGTCACCGCCACTCCCGGTCCCGCGGCGTGGCGGCTACGGGGAAACGAAGGTCTTCTCGCCGGCTTCGATCGCGAAGGGCAGCTTGTTTTCCTTCGGCGGGAGCGGGCAGGTCGAGTGGGGCGTGAACGCGCAGGGTGGGTTTTCCGCGAGATTGAAATCAAGCACGAGGCGACCGTTGACCGGCCACGGGGTGTAAAGGAAACGCCCTCCTCCGTACGTGCTCCGCCCGGTGGTGGCATCGGCGAGGACGAAGAACAGCGGATTCTCCTTCCCTTCATCGAACGGCATAAGCTCCCACGTCCGCCCGGCGTACTCAAAAACCGCCTTTCCGGGCGCCGGCTCGGGGCTCACATGCCCGAGCACGCTCGTGACCGGCAGACTGCGCGGCGGGGAAAACTCCACCCATCGGGCCTCCACGCGAAGCGCGGGATCGTGGCCGTGATACTCGATTCCGGGAAACCTTGTCCGCAGCGGCGCCGCGCTGTCCTTGACCCGCAAGGCCAGGCGTCCGCCCCGCTCGACCGTGAAGAAACTCACGGTGCCGCAGGTGACGATGGTCGGACGCTCGGCGCCCTGCGCAAGGCTCAGGCTCACCGTCCGCACTTCCCTCCCCTCGACGCGGGCGTCGACCCGCGGCTCAGCGTGAAAAATCACGACGCGGTCCGGGCCCGGGACCACGCGACCGAGCCGTGCCGGTCCCGCGGCCAGCACCACGCGGTTACCCCGGTCGCTCCCCAGCGTGCTCTCACCCTCGGGCAGGAAATGGAGCCCGACCAGGGTGAGCCAGCCGTCGGGTGCGGTCAGCTTTTCCAGCCGGGCCGCGCGTGCGGCTTGAACGTCGGCGGGGACGGGCGTTGGAGCCCCGGCCAAAGCGGGACCGAATCCACACAGTGCAAGCAACAGCGCGAGCGGGCGGAGAAGCATGGCGTCGAGTGTGCCACGCGCGTCATCGCGTCAAGCCGGTCTCCGGAGGGCAACGACCGCCGCGAGCCAACGGTTCATTTTTCGCCTGTGCTCGGAACCAGGCGGTCGCCAGATTCCGCCACCGTGCTTTCCTTGCGACAAATCTTCCTCCCCGCTCCGCGGCAACCGTGAGTCGCGTCACCTGCTACCGTTGTTTCTGGCCCGAGCCGCTGTGCTGGTGCCGTTCGATCACGCCGATGGCGACGCGGACACGCTTCGTGTTCCTGATGCACCCGAAGGAGTTCAAGCACGAGAAGGCCGCGACCGGACGTCTCACCCATCTCTGTCTGTCCCACAGCCGGATCATCAGCGGAGTCGGTTTCGACGATAACGAGGAGGTGCGGGATCTCATCGGGGATCCGGCCAACTTCCCGGTCCTGCTCTATCCGGGACGTGAGGCGGTGAATCTTTCCCCGCCCGCGAATCCGCCCGACGTCGCCGAAAACCCGTTGGCCGGCTTTCGGGCGGCTTTGGGCGGGCGCACGCTCACGGTATTCCTGCTCGATGCCACCTGGGCGCTGGGACGGAAGATGCTGCGGCTCAGTCCCCGTCTGCAGACCTTGCCCCGCGTGATGTTCACGCCGTCCGCGCCGAGCCGCTATGTGATCAAACAGCAGCCGCACCCGTCGTGCCTCTCCACGCTCGAGGCTACGCACGAACTGCTGCTCGCGCTGCAACAGGCCGGTCTCGACGACTATCCCCTGCCGGATCAACTCCTGTCCCTCTTCCAGCGCATGCAGGATTACCAGCTGCGCTGCGCGTCCGACCCGGCGATGGCCGGTTATCGTCGCGGCCGCTACAAGCCGCCCTCCGAGCGCACGCCCCCCCGCGGACGCAGCGGCCGGCGGAGACGCAACGTGTTCCGCCTGCCGGACGCCTGACGCCTCTCCCGCACAACAGGCTGGCGCGCCCTCGCGCCGCTCCCAACCTCGACCCGCCCCGACCCCATCATGCGCCTCCCGCGATTCATCCTCCCCGCCTTGCTCGCCGTTTCGTCCGCCACCGCGGCCGAGAAACTCAACGTCGTTTTCATCCTCGCCGACGATCTCGGCTGGGGCGAACTCGGCAGCTATGGACAGAAAAAAATCCCGACGCCGCACCTCGACCGACTCGCGGCCGAGGGCATGCGCTTTACCCGCCACTACAGTGGCGCCCCCGTATGCGCGCCGTCGCGTTGCGTGCTGATGACAGGGAAACACCTCGGGCACGCGGAGGTGCGCGGCAACCGGCAGGCGAAACTCACCGACGCGCGCTACGACGAAGGACAACACCCGCTCACCTCCGGTGCGGTCACGCTCGCGCAGGTTTTCCGGGAGGCCGGCTACGCAACCGGCGCCATGGGCAAATGGGGCCTCGGGCCCGTCGGCAGCACGGGAGACCCCAACGTCAAGGGCTTCGATCTCTTCTTCGGCTACAACTGCCAGTCGGTCGCGCACAGTTTTTTCCCGGCGACGCTGTGGCGAAACGCGGAAAAGGTTCCGCTCAACCCGAAGCCGGTGCCCGGCCGCGCGCGGCAACCCGAGGGCGAAGTGCGGTTGGAGGACTGGCAGGGCCAGACCTATGCCTCGCTGCCGATCGTCGCGGAGGCGGAAAAGTTCATCGCCGCCAACCGGTCGCGGCCGTTCTTCCTTTACCTTCCGTTCACCGAACCGCACGTGGCGATGCAGCCTCCCCGCGCGTGGGTCGAGAAGTTCCCGCGCGACTGGGACCCGGTGCCCTACCGCGGGGAGTCTGGCTACCTCCCGCACCCGCGGCCAAGGGCGGGATACGCCGCGATGATCGCGTTGCTGGACGATCACGTCGGCCGCGTGTTGTCCGCCCTTGAGCGCACCGGCGCGGCCGGGCGCACGCTCGTGGTTTTCTCCAGCGACAACGGCGCCACCCACGCCGGACCTCCCGGCACGCGGTTCCACATCGGCGGCGCCGACCCCGCGTTTTTCAACAGCACCGCCGGCCTACGCGGCTTCAAGGGCAGCGTCTTCGAGGGCGGGATCCGCGTGCCGATGATCGCGCGCCTGCCGGGGCGCATCCCGGCCGGAACCGTGAATGCCACCGCCGGCTACTTCGCGGATTGGTTCCCCACGCTCTGCGAGGCCGCGGGGCTGCCGCGTCCCGCCGGCCTCGACGGCGAGAGCCTGTGGCCGGCGCTCACTTCGGGCAAAACGACCCCGCGCGCGAAACCGATGCTCTGGGTCTTCCCCGAATACCGCGGCCAGGTGGCCGTGCAATGGGGCGACTGGAAATTGATCCGGCAGGACCTCGCGACGAAGCAGCCGGGGCCTTGGCAGGTGTATAACCTCGCGACCGATCCCGGCGAAACGCGCGACGTCGCCGCCACGCAAGCGGACCTCATTCGACGAACCGAGGAGTTGCTCCGCCGGGAAGTCGCCCCGAACCCGGTCTTCCCCCTCGCCATTCCCGGCGTGACCGCACCCGGACAGTAACCCCGCCCTTCGATCCTGCGACCGTCTTCCTGTTTTTCCTCATGCGCATCCTACCCCTCCTGCTCCTAGCCCTGACCGCGGTTGCCACCACCTCCGGCGCCACGCCCCGTCCTCCCAATATCGTCATTGTCCTCGCCGATGACCTCGGCTGGGGCGACCTCGGCGTGCAGGGGCATCCGGTGATCAAGACCCCGCATCTCGACGCCTTCGCGAAACAGGGCGCGCGCCTCACCCAGTGCTACTCGGCCAGCGCGGTGTGCAGCCCCTCGCGCTCCGCCATCCTCACCGGCCGCACCCCCTACCGGAACGGCGTCTTCACTTGGATTCCCGAGGGACGGGAAGTGCACCTGCGCACCAGCGAACTCGCCCTGCCGCGTCTGTTGCGTGAGCGGGGGTATGCGACGTGTCACGTCGGAAAATGGCACCTCAACTCGCACTTCAACCGCCCGACGCAACCCCAGCCCGGGGACCACGGCTACGACTGGTGGCTCGCCACGCAGAACAACGCCGCGCCGTCGCACGAGAATCCCACGAACTTCGTCCGCAACGGCGTGCCGGTGGGCCCGGTGCCAGGATACTCCGCCCCCTTCATCGTGGAGGAGGCCGTCACGTGGCTTCGGGAGCGCCGCGACCCGGCCAAGCCTTTCCTCCTCTCCGTCTGGGCCCACGAGCCGCATTACCCCATCAAATCCGACCCGGCCTTCAATGCTCTGTATCCGGATATCGATGACGACGTGCAGCAGGAGCACCACGCCAACGTCACCCAGCTGGACCACGCCTTCGGGCGGCTGATGCGCGCCCTCGACGAGCTGAAGCTCGCGGGCGACACGCTGGTTTTCTTCACCTCCGACAACGGCCCGGAGGGCGACGGCATCCGCACACCCGGCCGGGGCTCCACCGGCGGCCTGCGCAGCCGCAAGCGCTCCGTTTACGAGGGCGGCATCCGCGTGCCCGGCCTCGTGCGCTGGCCGGGACGCATCGCGCCCGGGACCGTGTCCGACGAGCCGGTGATCGGCTCCGATATCTTCGTCACGGCCCTGCGCGTCGCGGGGGCGCCGGCGCCGGCGGACCGGGTCATCGACGGTGGGGATCTACTCCCGGCGCTGTCCGGCCGCCCGGTGGAGCGTGCGCGCCCGCTCTATTGGCGCTGCGCGATCGCGCCCGAGCCGCTGAAGACGGCGATGCGCATCGGCGACTGGAAGATTCTTGCCGACGAGGGGCTGACGAAGTTCGAGCTCTACAACCTGCGGCAGGACCGGACCGAGACGAACGAGCTTTCCGCCCGCGAACCCGCCAAGCTGGCGGAAATGACGGCGGCGCTGCGCCGGCTTAACACGGAGATCGAGGCGGAGGGACCGGCTTGGTGGCGCACCTACAACCACGGCAATCCCGGCAAGGCCAAGGGCAAGCAGGCCAAGTCAGCGGCCAATTGAGGACCCGCCCATGCAACGCCTCCTCCTCATTCTTTCGTTCGCGCTGGCGGCGGCCAACCTGCTCGCCGCCACGCCCACGCCGCGCCTGAACATCGTGTTCTTCCTGGCGGACGACCTCGGCCAGCGGGACCTCGGCTCGTACGGCAGCACCTTCCACGAGACGCCCAATCTCGACCGCCTAGCGAAGGAGGGCGCGCGCTTCTCCGACGCCTATGCCGCTTGTCCGGTGTGCTCCCCCACCCGCGCGAGCATCATCACCGGACAATGGCCCCAGCGCACCGGCATCACCGATTACATCGGCGCCCCGCGCACGCCGGCCGACTGGAAGCGTAACACCCGCTCGCTGCCCGCCCCTTACGAGGATCGCCTCGCGCTGGAGCGGCCCACGATCGCAAAGGCCCTGAAGGCGGCGGGCTACGCGACGTTCTTCGCCGGCAAGTGGCACCTCGGCCCCGAGGGCTGGTGGCCCGAGAACCAGGGCTTCGACATCAACATGGGCGGTAATGAGAAGGGCGGCCCGTACGGTGGGAAGCGTTACTTTTCCCCGTACGGCAATCCTCGTCTGACCGACGGCCCCGAAGGCGAGCACCTGCCCGACCGGCTGGCCACCGAGGCGGTGAAGTTCATGCGCGCACGCCGCGATCAGCCGTTCCTGGTCTACTTCCCCCTTTACTCGGTCCATACCCCGCTGATGGCGCGAGAGGACCTTCGGCTGAAATACGAGGATAAGCGCCGCCGCCTGGGCCTGGAGGAAAAATGGGGCCGCGAGGGCGAGCGTGACGTGCGCCTCGTGCAGAACCACGCCGTCTACGCCGGTATGGTCGAGGCGATGGATCTTGCCGTCGGCAAGGTGCTCGCCGCGCTCGATGAACTCGGTCTGCGCGACAACACCCTCGTCATTTTCACCAGTGACAACGGTGGTCTTTCGACGAGCGAGGGCTGGCCGACCTCCAATCTTCCACTCCGGGCCGGAAAAGGCTGGATGTACGAGGGCGGCATTCGCGAGCCGCTGCTGGTTCGCTGGCCGGGCGTGTCGAGACCGGGCAGCGTCGTCACGACGCCCGTCAGCAGCCCCGACCTTTACCCGAGCTTCCTCGAGGCCGCCGGCGTGAAACCCGCGTCCGGCCAGCCAATCGACGGGCGTAGCCTAGCTGCTGCGCTCCGCGGCCAGCCGGAACCCGAGCGCGCGCTCTTCTGGCACTACCCGCATTATGGCAACCAGGGTGGCGCGCCCGCCGCCGCGGTCCGCCGCGGCGATTGGAAACTCATCGAATGGCTGGAGGACAATCGCGTAGAACTGTTCAACCTCACCGCGGACCTTGGCGAGAAAGCCGATGTCGCCTCCCGCGAACCGGCCCGCGTCGCGAGTCTCCGAGCCGAATTACACGCGTGGCAACGCGACGTCGGCGCCAAGTTCCCGATCCCCAACCCCGCCTACGATCCGGCGAAACCGAGCGGCCGCCGCGCGGACCGGAAGCAGTAGGCGGAAGAGGCTTCGGCCGTCGCACAAGCATGCATGGTCCGCGGCTCGCATGCGCGGCTACACTGGACGCCTTTCGGAGGGAGGAGCCGTACCGTCTTTGGACAAGAACCGCGTCCGAGGTGGCCGAGGGTGTTCTCCGCCCAAGGCGGGCTCCCTCGGATTGTCGGAAACGCCTTCCGCCGATTCCCCAACGGCTTCTCGCCTTCACTCGTTCCTCCCAGCGCGGCGCAATTGAACCGTGCCTCGTTCGCGGCGGAGCCGCGCCGCTGCACCCGACGTGGCGCGCGCCGGCTTTCATTCGCCTTGCCGCGCCCCTCGGCCGCTCGCATTTAAACCCGGCCGCCGATGAACATCCACCCGACCCGAGACACCTTCGCGAGCCTCGCCGCAGAGGGCAACGTCATCCCGGTCACGACCGATCTGATGGCGGACTTCGAGACGCCGGTGTCGGCCTACGCGAAGCTCCGCGCCGCGGGCCCGTCGTTCCTGCTCGAGTCGGTCGAGGGCGGGGAAAACCTCTCCCGGTACAGCTTCATCGGCTGCCGGCCCCGCAAGGTGTTCGCCTGCGGGCCGCAAACGACGCTCGTTCGCGAGCCCGGGCAGCCGGACCGCACGATTCCCACGCCTTCTGATCCGCTGAAGCTGGTCGAGGAGGAGCTGCGCGGTTTTCGTCCGGTGGCATTGCCCGGACTGCCCCGCTTCACGGGCGGAGCCGTGGGTTTCATCGGCTACGAGTATGTGACTCGGGTCGAGCCCACCGTGCCCACCGCCGCCCGCGACGAACTCGGGCTGCCGATGCTGTACTTCATGCTGGCGGATTCGCTGCTGATCTTCGATCGCGCGAAGCAAACCCTCCGCCTCTGCGTGAACGCCCACGTGCGCAGCCCAGCGGAGGCCGGCGCCGCTTACGATGCCGCGGTCACCGAGTTGAAGGAATTGCACGCGCTGCTGCGGCAACCGCGCGCCCTGGCGCCCGCGCCGATCGCCGATGTGGGGCCGGTCGCGGTACCGCCCGGCAATTTCACCCGCGAGGCCTTCGAGCGCATGGTCGAGGACGGCAAGGAGTTCATCCGATCCGGCGACATCATCCAGTTCGTGCCCTCCCAGCGTTTCTCCCAGTCCTTCGACCGGCCGGCGTTGGACCTGTACCGGGCGCTGCGAACGGTGAACCCCTCCCCTTATCTCTTCATCCTGGAGACGGGCGACTTTGCGATCGTCGGCGCCTCACCGGAGGTTCACGTGCGCCTCACCGACGGTCTCGTCGAGATCCGCCCCATCGCCGGCACCCGGCGCCGCGGGGCCACGCCCGCCGAAGACGCGGCGCTGGAGAAAGAACTTCTGGCCGACGAGAAGGAGCGCGCCGAGCACCTCATGCTGGTGGACCTCGCGCGCAACGACATCGGCCGGGTTTGCGAGTTCGGTTCCGTCACCGTGCCCGAGATGATGGTGATCGAGCGCTACTCGCACGTCATGCACATCGTGTCGCAGGTCGAGGGCCGCATCGCGGCCGGACGCTCCGCCTACGATCTCATGCGGGCCACCTTCCCGGCCGGAACGGTCTCCGGCGCGCCCAAGATCCGCGCCATGCAGATCATCGCCCAAAATGAGCCGGTGCAACGCGGCTTCTACGCCGGCGCGCTGGGCTACGTCGGTTACGATGGCAACATGGACACCTGCATCATGCTGCGCACAGCGCTGGTGAAGGACGGCCGTGTTCATATTCAGTCGGGCGCCGGGGTGGTCGCGGATTCGGTGCCGGCGGCGGAGTACCAGGAGACCATCAGCAAGGCTTCAGCGCTGTTCAAAGCGGTGGCTCTGGCGGAGCGATTCTGAACCGCTCGCAGTTCGGTTCCCGACGGGGGGAATCAGCTCCGAAATAAGCCTTGCATTCACTTTCCGCGAAACGCTTTATCCAAACTTTTATTCCATGAAAGCGACCATCAAGACCCAAGGGCAGCAGTTCACTGTTTCCGAGGGGGACATTCTCACCGTCAACCGCTACCGCGGCACCGAAAAGGGCTCCAAAGTGGAGATCAAGGAGGTCCTCGCGGCCGGTGAAGGCGCGTCCTTCAAGGTCGGCAAGCCCACCCTGTCCGGCGCCTCGGTCTCCGCCACCGTGCTCGAGAACAAGCGCGGCGAAAAGGTCATCGTTTTCCGGAAGAAGAAGCGCAAGGGCATGGAGCGCAAACGCGGCCACCGCCAGGAGCTTTCCGTCATCAAGATCAACTCCATCACCGCCTAACTCGAGGAACCAATCATGGCGCACAAAAAGGGTCAGGGAACATCCAGCAACGGCCGCGACAGCCACTCGCAGCGTCTCGGCGTCAAGTGTTTCGGCGGTGAGTCCGTCATCGCCGGAAACATCATTGTCCGCCAGCGCGGCACCAAGCTGCACCCGGGCAAGAACGTCGGCCTCGGCCGCGACTTCACTCTCTTCGCACTCGCCGACGGCGTCGTGACCTACGACAAGGCGCATCGCCGCGTGTCCGTCGTCACCGCTTGAGAGGTCCACTCTCTCCGCTGAAGCCGGCTCATCCTGGGCCGGCTTTTTTATTGCACCCAAGACACGGCGTTCCCATGCGACCGGTGGGTGTAGCACTCTCCATGAGTCCGAGCCGAATTGGCGGTTTTCTTGCCCTATTGCTGGCCCTCATCGCCGCGCCCGCGGTGGCGACGCCGCGGATCGCCGAGACCCTAGTCGTAGCCGCACCGCCGGATTTCGAGATCCGCGGGCCGGAGGATCTTAAACGCCTGGAGGGTTTTCCAACCCGCCGCGTCGCGTCACTCGATGATCCCGGACCAGCTGTCGGCCGGCCGGATTGGTTCAAACTGCGGCTGGAGAAAGAAGAATCCGACGATGTTACACCCCTCGCCCTTCGCCTGAACTCCGCCACGCAACGGCGACTGGAAGCTCATCTGGCGCAAGGGGGCGCGCTCCTCTCCCGGGCGGTGGCAGGTTACAGCATCCCACAGGCGGAGCGGGCTTACCCCACCGTGCGGCTCATTCTGCCTCTCGCGGAGTGGCGGGGGCGCGAGGCCTTCGTCTACGTGCGGAACGAGCGTGATCACCGCCTGCCCCTGGATCCGAGGTTCCTGGATAGATCCGAGTGGCAAATGGAAGTGTCCTCCGACTTCGCGCTCCTCAGCGCCTACCTGTCCGGCGCCTTCTTCATTCTGATTGTCCAGACGGTCCTGTACTTCCACTTCCGCGAGCGGGCCGTCCGCGACTACATCCTCCTCACGTTGAGCTTCGTCGCCATCGCGCTCGTCCGCAGTGGCTATCTGGACTTCCACTTCTGTGGAAGTGCGGATGGGTTCCTTCTGGGTGACTGGGGGGGGCAGATCCGGCTGCTCAACACCTTTATGGTCATCCGGAGCATCCAGAGCTTCTTCGAACTGGAGAAATTTGCGTCTGGGGTGGATCGCTGGCTCAGCCTTTTTCAAAAAATCCTGCTCGGGGCATTGGCCGCGTCCCTCTTCATCCCGGTCGAAGTCACCGCAGTCGTCGTTCCGCTGCTCTACGTGATCATGGGCGTAGCCGCATTCGGGGCCTGCTTCGCCGCCATCCGCGCGGAGGTTGTGGGCGCCCGGCTGATCAGCGCGGGTTGGGTCGGAATAACCATTCTATCCCTGATCGTGAACCTGTCCTCCCTCGGCGTGATTCCGCACGTTGTGGCCAACCCTGCGGCTTGGTTTTACCTCGCCGCGTTCTGGGAGCTGCTCTGCAACACGCTCGGGCTTACCTTCAAGTTCCGCACCTGGGAGAAACTCCGCCACCAGAAGGAGCTGCGGGACCTCGAGCTTGCGGGCATGGAGCGCATGATCCGGGTCATGTGCCACGACCTCAGCACCCCGCTGGCGACGATCGGCATGACGACCGATCTCCTGGAGCTCAACCGGCAGGCGGGGAAGCCGGTCGACCTCGCTGCGACGACGTCGCGCCTCCGGCTGGCTTTCAATGCGATCAAGGACCAGGTCGACACGGCGCGAAACATCGAGCTGCTGAAATTGCACGGCGGCAGTTTCGCGCTCGAGCCGGTCGACCTGTGCGCGGCCTTCGACGACGTCGAGCACCTGGTGCGCGAGAAACTCGCCCGGAAACGGCTGACGCTGCGCCGGGTCGACTGGCCGGAAACCGCCGTCGTGATGGCCGAGCCGCGCATGCTGCGCCTGAGCATCATCGCCAACGCCTTGTCCAACGCCGTGAAGTTCAGTCCGGCCGGCGGCGTCATCGACGTCACACTCCGCCGGGAGAACGCCAGCATGGTGCTGAGCATCCGCGACCACGGCATCGGCATACCGCGGGAAATGCGCGATGCCTTCGAGCGTTCAGGCCGGATCGAGAGCCGCCCGGGAACGATGCACGAGGAGGGTTCGGGCTTCGGTCTCATGCTGATGCGCGACTTCACCGCCGCGATGGGCGGGGAGTTTCGCTTGAAGTCGTGCACTGCCGAGGATTTGCCGCACGAGCACGGCACGACGGTGACATTACGCCTTCCGACCCCTGTGGCCAATGGCGCGAAAAGCACCTGAAGGGGCCGCGACGCGCCCTGCCGCCCCGGGGCGGCAGTCTCTCTCGCCGCGGACTTACCGGCAGTTCCAGGGCCCGCGATTCGCGATGCGCTTCCACCCTGCTCCCGGTGTCGATTGTCTCTTGCCTTGACCGTCCGAGGCGGCACACGACTGGAATCAATGGCACGCTTAAGCCGGGCAGCGCTCGCCTTCACCTTGCTCCTGGGAGTGGTAAACTCCCTGGCGGGCAGTCCGCGGATCGTCCGGACGCTGCTGTTGGACGCTCCCCCGGGCTTTTCGATGGAGCTGCCCGGGGCATTGGAGCGCCTCGAGGGATTTCCTGCCACAACCGTGACCTCGATCGACTCCCCGGCGCCGCGGCTGGGTCAAGTGACTTGGTACAAGTTGGAGCTCGAGCAATTACCTCCCGCCGCGGATGCCACCAGGTCGTTACGACTCCTCGGGGCCGCGCACGACCGCATCGTGGCCTATCTGGTAGACCCCGGCCGCCCGACAAGACGAAGTGAGACGGGTTTCAAGGTGCCGGCGGAACGCCGTGGACCTCACCCCATTAATCTTGTCCTGCCCCTCGAGGACTGGCGGACGGAGCGCGCCGCCGTCTACATCTCGATCCTCACGAAACAGCAGGTTTCGATCAGCCCGGCGTTCCTGACGGAGGCTGAGCTTCTGGCGGAAACCGGTGCCATCACCTCGCTCACCTTCACCTACATTGGAGGCGTGGTGATCCTGCTGCTCGTGCAAAGCGCGCTATTCCTCAACTTTCGCGACCGTGCGACCAGGGACTACGCGCTCTTCTCCGTTGGGCTGCTCACCATCTCGCTGGCGCAGTCCGGCCTCCTCGATCGTTACCTCGGTGGGGCCCTTGGCGGATTCTACCTGGGCGACTGGCGTTATCACATCCGCCTGTTGAACTGCATCCTGGGGATGCGCGCCCTGGGAAGTTACTTCGACCTGCAGACCACGGCACCGGCCTTGCAGCGCTTTTTGGATTGGTCGATTCGCGCCTTGGCCGTGGTCATTGCGGCTGCCTTCTTTCTGGACCTATCGCACCTTCGCGTGGCCGTTTCCGTGGCGCAGCTCGCCTCCATGGTTATCTTAACCGTCACCTGCGCGGTTACCATCCGCCACCGGCTTGTCGGGGCGAGACTGATTTCAATCGGCTGGATGGCCGTGGTGGGCGCGACCGTCTACCTGAACCTCATTCAGCTTTCGGCACTTCCGAGCTCGTCCGTCACCTCCTGGATCGCCGTGACGGCCACGCTCTGGGAGCTGTTTTTCAGCACCGTGGCGCTGACCCATAAGTTTGAACGATTGGCGGAGATCCGGCACCAGAAGGAACTCCGGGAGCTGGAACTGGCGGGTATGGACCGCATGGTCCGGGTACTCTGCCATGATTTGAATTCGCCGCTCGCGACGATCAGCATGACCACGGACCTGATGCAGCTGAATCGGGAAGCCGGGCGGACGGTGGATCTGGACGCCGCGACCAGCCGCCTCCAACTCGCCGTGAAATCGATCAAGGAGATCGTCGATTCCGCCCGCAACGTGGAGCTCCTGAAGCTGCAGGGCGGAGACCTGGCGGTGGAGCCAGTCAACCTCTGCGCCGCCTTCGACGAGGCGGAAAGCCTGGTGCAGGACAAGCTCCGGCGGAAACGCATCACCATCCGTAAAACGGACTGGCCTGAATTCGCGGTCGTGATGGCCGAGCCGCGCATGCTGCGCCTGAGCGTCATCGCCAACGCCCTTTCCAACGCCCTCAAATTCAGTCCGGCCGGCGGCGTGATCGAGGTCGGCATCCGCCGGGAGGGCTCCACGATGACGCTTTCCATTCGTGATCGCGGCGCGGGTATTCCGCGTGAGCTGCGCGAGGCATTTTCCCGCTTCGGGCGCATGCGGAGCCGGCCCGGCACGATGAACGAGGAGGGCACGGGTTTCGGGGTCATGCTGATGCGTGATTTCACCAAGGCGATGAACGGCGAGTTTCGCCTCGAGTCGCGCACGGCCGACGAGGCTCCCGCCGACCACGGGACGACCGTCGAGATCAGGTTAGGCATCCCGGTCGCGGTGACATCCCTCGGCCGCTGATTCCGGGCGACGGAAGAAGGATCGCCATTGCCGAAGCCCCGCGCGGCGCCCTTGCTCGGACCGCCCCGCGCGGCCCCGCCGCCCGTTTCCACCATGAAGTACCCCGCCCGGTCTTACATTCGAAGCGCAGGAATTGACGTCGTGATCCAAGCGCCGAACGCGAACGTCTTCACCATCGATGCAAGGGTATACCAAGGAAACGGAGAACCCTCCGGAAGGCTGGTTCCCCCGTCCAACTTTCCCGCGACTCCGCGCCCCAGCGGCGCTGAATCAGCGGCGCTCGGCGCAAGCTTTGTTCGTTTGCTGCATGGGCTGGTGCGAGTCTGCGCCCTAGGCTGTCCCCAGGCGGCGCGGACCGCCGAGCGCCGAGGTTTCCTCGGAACCGCGCCGCGGCTGCTTCGGCTTGCGCTGTCCTTGGCCTGCCTCGTTCCCGCCACGCTCCCCGCGGCCGCTCCCGCCACCGGCTCGATCGAGGGGCGCGTGCTCAATTCCCGCAGCGGAGCGGTGGCCGAGGGCGCCCGCGTGAGCGTCGAAGGCACGGCGCTGGTCACGTTCACCGACGCCGACGGCATGTACCGCCTCGGCGAGGTGCCGGCCGGCGAGGTCCGGCTACGCGTTTTTTACACGGGATTTCCGCCGCAATTAGAGTCCCTCGCCCTCGCACCCGGCGGCACGCTGATTCGCGATCTGACGTTGCTGGCGCCGGGCGGCGCGGGCCCGGTCGCCTCGGAGGCCCCGGTGAAACTTGATCAATTCGTCGTGGGCGAGACGCGCGAGATGGAGGCCGCCGCGATCGCGATCAACGAGCAGCGGTTCGC
>CAIUOU010000156.1 GCA_903900845.1 uncultured Opitutia bacterium | reverse complement strand
ATGAAGACCGCCAAGGACAACGCCACGAAGCTTCTTGGCGACCTCACTCTAGAATACAACAAGGCGCGCCAGGCCGCCATCACCCAAGAAATCCTCGAGATCGCCGCGGCCCAGTTCGTCGCGGCCTGAACCAAACCAGCCCCTCTCACGAAATGAACACCGGCAAAATCGTCCAAGTCATCGGCCCCGTCGTCGACGTCCAGTTCGCCGAGAACACCATCCCGCCGATCTACCAGGCGCTCACGGTCGAGTTCTCCGCCGCCGGCGCGAAACAGCTCCTCACCCTGGAGATCCAACAGCACCTCGGTGGTGGCGTGGCCCGCGCGATCGCCATGTCTTCCTCCGAGGGCCTCGTGCGCGGCATGACGGTCGTCGACACCGGCGCCCCGATCTCCGTGCCGGTGGGCGAGGGCGTGCTCGGACGCATCTTCGACGTGACCGGCGCCACCGTGGACGGCAAGGGTCCGGTCAAGTTCGACAAGAAATACCCGATCCACCGCGCCGCTCCGGCACTCGTGGATCAGGACACCAAGGCCCAGATCCTCGAAACGGGCATCAAGGTCATCGATCTCATCGCTCCCTTCACCAAGGGCGGCAAGGTCGGCGCGTTCGGCGGCGCCGGCGTAGGCAAGACGGTCGTGATCATGGAGCTGATCAACAACATCGCCAAGGCGCACGGCGGCTACTCCGTGTTCGCCGGCGTCGGTGAGCGCTCCCGCGAGGGCAACGACCTCTACCACGAGATGGCCGAGGCCGGCGTCATCGACCTCAAGGACATCTCCAAGTCCAAGGTGGCCCTGGTTTACGGCCAGATGAACGAGCCGCCGGGCGCCCGCATGCGCGTCGCGCTCTCGGCTCTCGCGATGACCGAGTACTTCCGCGACGAGAAAAACCAGGACGTGCTCCTGTTCGTCGACAACATCTTCCGCTTCTCGCAGGCCGGCTCCGAGGTGTCCGCGCTGCTCGGCCGCTCACCCTCCGCGGTCGGTTACCAACCAACGCTAGCCAACGAGATGGGTCAGCTGCAGGAGCGCATCACCTCCACCAAAAAGGGTTCCATCACCTCGTTTCAGGCGGTGTATGTGCCGGCGGACGACCTGACCGATCCGGCCCCGGCCAACACCTTCGCCCACCTCGACTCCACCATCGTGCTGGAGCGCTCCATCGCCGAGCTCGGTATCTATCCGGCCGTCGATCCGCTCTCTTCCGTCTCGAAGGCCCTTCAGGCGGACATCGTCGGCGACGAACACTACTTCGTCGCGCGCGAGGTGCAGCGCGTCCTCCAGCGTTACAAGGATCTGCAGGACATCATCGCGATCCTTGGTCTCGACGAGCTCTCGCCCGAGGACAAGCAGACCGTCTACCGCGCTCGCAAGATCCAGCGTTTCCTTTCGCAGCCGTTCTCCGTCGCCGAGGTCTTCACCGGCTCGCCGGGCAAGTATGTTCCCGTCAAGGACACCGTCCGCGGCTTCAAGATGATCCTCGACGGCAAGCTCGACGACGTCGCCGAGGGCGACTTCTACATGAAGGGCGGCATCGACGAGGTGCTCGCTGCCGCGAAGAAGGCCTGAGTCGGACCACCATGCCGCTGACCCTGGAGATCGTCACGCCCGAGGCCCGGGTTTATTCCGACACCATCGACTCGGTCGTCATCCCGACGGTCGAGGGAGAGGTAGGGATCCTGCCCGGCCACATCCCGCTGCTCACCCAGATCGAGCACGGGGAGCTTCGCGTCTCCAAGGGAACCGCCACCGAGCTTCTCGCCGTCAGCGGCGGATTCGCCGAGGTGGGCGGTGACGTCGTGCGCGTCCTCGCCGAGCAGGCGATCACGGAGAGCAAGATCGACGAGAAGGCGGTCGAGGAAGCGCTCAAGCGCGCCGAAGCCGAGTTGGCCGCCGCCAGAAACATCGACCCGCAGCAGTACGAACACCTGCAGGGACTTGTTCGTTACTCGGGCGTGCAGCTCGCGCTCAAGCGCCGCAAGCGCTGACGCCGCCGGGTTTCCGCTCCTTCAAGGAGCCGTGCCGCCCGCGTGATCACCACGCGTGGCGCAATTGATCCATGCCGTCGCACCGCTCGCATAGTGCTCCTTTTTCCAAATCGGCAGACGAGCCTTCGCCTCGTCGATGATGTAGCGGCAGGCGTCGAAAGCCGCCGAGCGGTGCTCGGCGGTGACGCCCACCCAAACCGCCAGCTCGCCGATCCGCAGGTGGCCCGTACGATGCACCGCCACGGCACCGGTGATCTCGAACCGCTCCCGCGCCTCCGCCATGATGCGGGCGCCTTCACTCTCAGCCAACGGAGCATACGCCTCGTACTCCAGCGATCCGACGGACTGACCCTCATTCCGGTTTCTGACCCAGCCCTCAAAAGTCACCAGCGCCCCCGCCCGATCATCCGCCAGACGTCGTGCGCCGACGGAGACGTCGATCGGTTCAGCGGAGATAGCGAAGGATTTCATCGGCGGATCCGCGCGAGTCCCTCAGCCGCCGGCGACCGGCGGAATGAACACCACGCGATCCCCCTCGCGCAAAACCTCCGACGCCGGCACGAACGCGTCGTTCACCGCCGCGCGAACGCGATTGCCCGGCAGCGTGAACGCGTGACGCGCCCGTAACTCCTCATAAAGCCCGGACACCGTCGGCACGTTGGTCACCAACGATTCCGCCGTGAGGCCGCGCTGTTCCCGCAGGATCGCGAAATACTGCACGTGCACCCGCGTCATTTTTCCTCCGCGCGATAATCGCGCTTGCCTCCGGTCTTCTCCAGCAGGCGGATCTCACGGATCACGATTCCATGGCTCACCGCCTTGGCCATGTCGTAGAGAGTCAACGCCGCAACACTTGCGCCCGTAAGCGCCTCCATCTCGACGCCGGTTCGCGCCTCCGTTTTCACGCGGCAATGCACCGTGACCTCACCGCCGGACGCGTCGGGAACGATCTCGATGCGGCAGTCGTGCAGGGGCAGGGGATGGCATAGCGGGATCAGATCACTCGTCCGTTTCGCTCCCATCACCCCGGCGAGGATCGCCGTTTGGAAAAGCGGTCCCTTCTTCGTCGCGATTTCCCCGTCGCGCAGCAGCGCCGCCAGCTCGCCCGGCAGTGTCACCACCGCCACCGCGTGCGCGGTCCGGCGCGTTACCGCCTTGTCCCCGACATCAACCATCACCGGCTGATTCCTGGCGTCGAGATGGGAGAACATGCGTGTCACTCTACCAAGCCCGGAAAGGAGTCAAAGTTCCGGCAGGGAATTCCACCGAATCCGCCGGCAACTCCACAAAACCATCGGTGCCGACCAAACCGGCGAGATCGCCCGAGGTGTTGCCGGGCCTGGGCACGGCGCGGGTCACACCATCCGCTCCGTTCGCAAGCTTCACCGGCAGCAGGCAGGCGAGCTTCGGACGAAAGACGTACGCCGACGCCAGCGGCACCAACCTCGGTTCACGGGCTTTAAGCCCGCTGGCCCGCTCAAGCGCTGGAATCACATAGCGATGCAGGCAGGTATAGGCCGAGACCGGGTTGCCAGGCAGCGCGAACACGAGGACCCCGCGGTCGGAAATACCGACCCAAAGGGGTTTTCCGGGACGCTGTGCGACTCCCTGCAGGATTTTCCGCACGCCCTGACGCTCCAGTTCCGCCGGTAGCAAATCGAAGCGCCCCTTGGAGATTCCTCCGGTCAGGATCACCACCTCATACTCCGCGAGGATGTGCCACAACCGGTGCTCCACTTCCTGCGGAAGATCGCGCAGGTGGAAACGTTCCGCGTTCGCATACCCGGCGATCGCCAGCGCCGCACGGATCGCGTGGTCGTTGCTTCGCCGGATCTGGTGCGCCGCCACCGGACTCTCCACCTCGACAAGTTCGTCCCCCGTCGCCACCACCGCGATACGCGGAATCTGGCTCACACTCAGACTGATCCGCCCGCACGCCGCGGCTACCGCGATCTCCCGACCGCCGAGGCGCGTGCCGGCGGCGACAATCTCCTCGCCAGCGCGATGATCACTTCCGCGCCGATGGACCGAAAACCCGCGTTCGATTCCAGCCGCTCCCTCGCGGATCGTCATACGCAAACCGTCGCGCTCGGTCTCCTCGTGTGGCACGACGCAATCCGCCCCCGCCGGCAGGACCGCCCCGGTCATCACCTCGATACAGGCATCCGGCTGCTCACCGAGCGTGAACGCCCTCATGCCCGCCGCCTGCATCCGCTCCACGCGGAAGGAACGTGTTCCCGCCATCCAGGCGGTGGCAAGGATCGCATAACCATCCATCGTGACGCGATCAAACGGCGGCAGATCGCGGTCCGCCCGGATTCCTTCGAGCAGTACACGACCGTGCGCCGCCACGAGCGGGCAATGCTCGCGATGGAAAGGCTGCACGTGGCGAGCGATGAGGAGCTCGGCTTCCGCCGGAGTGAGCATGGGAAACGAAGGCTGCGGCTTTACGCCGCGGGAAAACCAGCTTCATCTCCCCTCGCCGCGGCGCAAGGCCGCTTCTCCATGGGGCCACCCACCGACGCTTTTCAACGGCCGCTGCACGACCTGCGGATCTCGGTCACCGACCGCTGCAACTTCCGCTGCCCCTACTGCATGCCCGCCGAGGTCTTCGGTCCGGGCCACGCCTTTCTCCGCGATCCGCAACTCATGACCCTCGCGGAGATCACACGCATCGTCCGCGCCTTCCGGGCGCTCGGCGTGCGCAAGGTGCGTCTCACGGGCGGAGAACCCCTGCTGCGAGCCGACGTGCCGGAACTCATTCGCATCCTGCGCCAGGAGGTTGGGATTCCGGAAATCGCCCTCACCACGAACGGCTGGCTGCTGGAAAAACTGGCCCCCGCGCTCCGGGCGGCGGGTCTGGGGAGGGTCAATGTTTCCGTCGATTCGATCGATGACGCCACGGCCGGAAAAATGAACGGCCTGGGATTCAAGGTCGGTCGGGTTCTGCGCGGGATCGATGCCGCCGCGGCGGCCGGCATCCCGGTGAAGGTCAACTGCGTCGTGCAGCGCGGGGTGAACGACCACGAGATCCCGGACCTCTGCGCCTATTTCCGCGAACGCGGGCACCCGCTGCGGTTCATCGAGTTCATGGATGTCGGCAACACGAACCACTGGACAGGCGACCGGGTGCTGCCCGCGCGGGAGATCGTCGGGCTCGTCCACGCGCACTGGCCTCTCGAGGCCGCCGGTCCCGCCTACCGGGGCGAGGTTGCCACCCGCTACCGTTATCGCGACGGCCGGGGTGAAATCGGTATCATAAGTTCAGTGACAGAACCTTTCTGCCGCGACTGCCACCGGGCGCGGCTGTCGGCTGATGGCCGCTTCTATACCTGCCTGTTCGCGTCGCTCGGCTGGGATGTCCTGGCCGCGGCGCGTTCGCCCAGAACCACCGACGCTGGACTCGAGGACTTCATCGGCAGGATCTGGCGCGGCCGGATGGACCGTTACAGCGACGAGCGCGCCGAGGTTCTCGCCGCGGGGGAAACCCGCGCCAAAGTCGAGATGAGCTACATCGGCGGATGACGCCGGCGCGGGATCACTCGTACCGCGCGGCGCGTCCCAGGTAATTCAGGGTCCAGATTTCCTTCCAGACGCGGTAGCGTCCTTCCGAGGTGAACTTCCCGAGATCCTCGCGCTTCGGGTGCGGATGGAGGAATCCCAACTCGGTGTTCAGCCGGTCCAGCTCCCGTTGCACCGAATTCAGATCATCCAGGGGATCATCATGGAACGCCGCCGGCGTGGCGCCGGCCGCCTCCAGCCGACGGCGATGACGCCGGATCAGGCCCTCCAGCGAGCGCCGCCAAGGCGAGCGTTCGACAAACCAGTTCTCGGGGTAGAAGCCGGCGAAGGGAACGAACAAGTTGTCGGTGAGATAACGTGCTCCGTCGGTCGTGAGGGAGGAGACAGCGTAGCAGACGGCCACCGCACCGGAGCTGTGGGGAATGAAGCTGACCTGAACCCTGATGGTGGCCGGTGCATCCTGGTAAATGGAGGTCCGCAGGTAAATGCCACCGCCGATTTCCGCCTTGAGCGCCTGCACCGGGCGGAATCCCTGCGCGCGCAACCATTCGCGGGTTTTCAGCAGGCGCGGACGCACCGGCCACTCGTCGCCCGACGAGTTCACGGAGTAAGAGGGGAAAAGGGGCAGGGGACTCAGGCTGTGCGCCGAGATCGCAAGCCAGTCGTGGAGCGTGACCACCAGGAACCAGACCAGAAAAAACGCCCCCGCCAGCGCCCAGAAGGGCCGCGTGATCCATTGGTATTCATATGCCAGATACGCTCCGCCGATGGCGAAAATGATCCAGCGCAGCCAGCGGTCGGCGATGAGGAGCGGTGGCGATGCGGCGTTTTGGTTCAAACGCATCAGAACGATTGACGCGGTCATGGCCGCTAGCAGCACCGCGAGGGTGACCGTGGGGGTCGGCACGTGGACGGAAAACGAAGGAGGTTGCCGGCCTGAACCTTGACGCCGGCGCGGGCCGCGGTCCTCAGGTCAGCCGCACGGGCATGATCACACAGACGAAATTCTCCAGCGTCTTGAAGACACCGGGACTCACCTCGTCCTTCACCTCGAAGAACACCTCGTCTTTGGTCAGAGCCCGAAGCGGATCGATGAGGAAGGCGGGGTTGAAAGCCACCTGCAGCTCCGGACCGCTGTAGCTGATCGCCATCGACTCGTGCGCCTCACCGAAGTCAGGACTTTGCGCCGTGAGCTCCAGCAGATTGCTGGAAAGCTTCATTTTGACCGAGTTGGCTTTTTCCGAACAGACCAGCGCCGCCCGATGCACGCACTGCAGCAGTAGCTCACGCTCCAGCTTGATGCGTTGGTGCGTTTCCTTCGGAATCACCTGCTGGTAATTGGGGTAGTTCCCCTCAACCACCTTGGAATACAGGTAGATGTGATCGATCAGGCCGCTGGTGTCCTTATCGGTCGCTATCTGGAACGCCGCGCGCCGATCATTGAAATTGATCTTCACGAGCGCGCCTTTGTCCAAAAGCCGCGTCAGTTCCGAAACCGTCTTGGCTGGAAGGATGATGGCGCCGCCGCCGGACTCAGGTGTCGGAATATCTTTGGAGAGGAGCGCAAGGCGGCGGCCATCGGTCGCGACCAGTGAAAGCTTGCCGTCCCGGAAATTGAAGTAGACGCCGTTGAGGATGTAACGGCTTTCGTCGGTCGACTGCGCGTAGGAGACGCTTTTAAGCATCATCGCGAGATCGGCCTGATCCAAAGAGTAGACGTGATCCTCGCCAAACTCGGGCAGCGGCGGGAACTCCTCCTTGCCGATACCCATGATGCGGAAGGTGGAACCGCCGGAGGTGAGTTTCACCTGATGGTTGGCGGCACCGTCGAAGACAACGTCGAGATTCGGCAATTCCCGCACGATTCCGGCCAAACGTTTGACGGGGAGGGTCACGGAGCCGGTCTCCTTCACCTCGGCCTTGATTTTGCAGCGAATCCCCAGATCCAGATTCGTGGTGGTCAGGGAGATCTGATCCTTCTCCGCCTCGATCAGCACATTGCTGAGGATCGGCATCGTGGCCTTGGATCCGACGACGTTGAGGACTTGGGCGAGACCGTTGGCGAAATGGTCGCGGTTGATTTTGAATTTCATCGGCGTCGGCGGGAGGAAACTGGGGTTTTCAACAAAGGCTAAAAGAATGATGGTTCAATAAGGAATTCTATCCGTATTCATATGGGCTGGTAACAACTGCAACAAACCGGTCCCAGCCTCGGGGAAACCCTGATTTCCCTCGGTGAAAAACTCCGATTAACCTGCGAGGAAACCCTCGGTTGTTCACAGGGCCAGGGTTGTTCAGAAGATGTTCGCGGTTTGCTCAGGTGGATTTCGCGACCGGCGGACGCCGGATGTAACGGATCAGTCCAAAGAAGACATACCCGAGACAGATCCCAAGAGCCGCGAATTCCTTGTAAAAGACGACCAATCCTCCCACGACGAGAAAAAGGACGAAGGGTCGCAGCTTGGTTTGGGTCTGCATGTTGAGGTTCTTACCACTAGGATAGCGAACGCGGCTCATCATCAGGATCGCGACCAGCAGCATCAACGGGGGCAAAGCCAACGCCCATGATTTCAGGCCTCGGTCCATTTCCCCTAGTTTAAGGAGGAAGAGTACGGTGGCAGCGACGGTCGATGCCGCGGCAGGAACGGGCAAACCAACGAAGTCCTTGTTGGATTCTTTTGATCCCGGATGAATGTAGGGATTAGTGATCACGTTAAACCTTGCTAGCCGCATGGCGGCACACAGCAGATAGATGAAGGCGATGAACCAACCGATATTTCTAAACCATTCATAATCAGACGCCTGAGTAGGCGATATTATGAGGTAAATCATAAGTAGCGCCGGCGCCATGCCAAACGACACCACGTCTGCCAACGAATCGAATTCAGCTCCAAAAAGAGATTCGCGGCCTCCCAAACGTGCCAGTCTTCCGTCCAAGGCATCGAACGCCGCCGCAGCAAAGATGAACCAAACCGCGTAGCGGTAATGGTCGGCATTCGTGGCTCCTGCGTATTCTCCCGATGGGGAAGTTTCAGCCAAGCGGGCCTGCACACATTGCAGAATCGCCATGAAACCGCAGAATAAGTTCCCTGCGGTCATGAGGTTAGGAAGGAAGTAAATCCTGCTCGCTTGCGTAACCGCGTACGGATCTTCCGGATCGGGGGAACTTTGGTGCGTGATCTTGCTCATCGCGTCAGGCCCTCCAAGTACTTCCAGAATTTGGAGTGCTGCTCTACCAACTGCTGTTCGGAAACAGGCAGTTTATTACGTAAAAGAAAATCCTCCAATGAGTTCTGATGGAGAATGTAGTCCACATGGAGGTTATCTCCCCGCATTTCGAAGTAGAAGCGGAATTCTCCCACCCGGAGTCGGTAGAGTGTTTTGGTACCTCGCCGAAAGTGCCCGAGTGGCTCCCGAGGATGCGCCAGTTCAGAGGCCTTTAGGCTGCTGATCGGATGAATCGCCTGCAACTGGGCGTAGAGATCGAGCTTGTTCAGCTCGTGCATCGCTTGATCGGAAAAAGTTACCTGCTGCATCCTGGAAATGGAGGTTCGGACTGGACCGTCATGTGTCGCCGGAGCGCAACCCAGCCGCGAACATATGGGCGCGAAGGGACGCGCTGACGGTCATCACGGGTTTCATCTGATTCCGAGCCCCGTCTGCGGCAACGCAATTCCCGGGTTCACCCACCCGGTTCCATCAGACCAGACGCCCTCGGAGCGGCCGGACGCGGTCGATGATGCCCAGTAAAGCGGCGAAGTCCTCGTCGCGGGAGCGGCTTTCGATCCGGAAGTCGAACTTCGGGGCTTCGCGGAGCTCAATTTCCGCGGTCTGCAATCGTCGCGCGATTTCCGGTTCCCCGTCCTGTCCGCGATGGCGCATGCGCTCCGCCATATGCCCCGGATCCACCACGATGAAAACCGTCGTGAGCGCCGCCCGCAGGGTTCCGTTTTCCCGTGCGATGCGGCGGAAATTATCTACCCCTTGCACGTCGATGTTGAGAACGAGATTTCGTCCCGCCTCCAGGGGTTCGATCACGCTCGAGCGCAACGTGCCATAGAGACGGTCCTCATGGTCACCGTGCACCCGCGCCCACTCGAGAAACTCCCCCGCGGCGAGGCGCCGGCGGAATTCCTCGGCGGAGAAGAAATGGTAATGAACGCCGTTGGTCTCTCCTGGCCGGGGGGGACGCGTCGTGGTGGTGACCACCCGGGAGAACTCGCGTCCTTCCTGCAGCAGCCGGTCGCAAAGCGTGCTTTTCCCGGAGCCCGCCGGGCCGGCGATCACGAGCAGCAGAGGCGCGGGCGACGCGGCCATGATTCGGAATGGATCAGTACGAGAACGCGACCGTCGCGAGCATGAGCCCGTACGCGGAAATCACCCCACCGATCATGCGCGGGCGCGCGGGCTGCGCGAAAAGCCACGCGAGGAAATCACGCAGGCGCCATGGCTGCGCGCCGAGCCAGACGGCGGCGGTGATCGCGAGGTAGACCGCGAATTTGTAGAACAGCGTCCGGGTGTGCTCGAAGTTCATGAATCCCGCATCGAGCAGCGGCATCGCCCCCATGAGAACGACGGTGGCCAGGCCACGCACCGCGAGGAAGTCGGGCACGCACTTGAACGACAGCAGGGCGACCGCGAGAAACCCGAAGAACAGGTACACGCGGTACTCCCCGAAATCCGCCGGCGAAAGGTGCCAGATCTCGTAAAGGAACCAGGCCGCACCCGCGGGAAACACGACGTAGGCCGCCGCCTTCGAGCGGGGGAAACTTTGGAAGACCGCGGCGCAGCCTCCGCGGTTGAGCAGCAACGGCAACCCCAGCGTGAGCAGCAGGAGTCCGGTGACGAGGTTGGCGGCGGTGAGGCTCATTAATTTGGAAGATTCCGCGATGAGAGATGCCGCCCTCAGGCCTCGACGCCGGCGAGGACCAGCCGGCCGTAGAGCGTGCTCACTGAGGCGCGTTCGATAAGCAGGGGCACAAGCTCGCCCACCAGGCGGGGATCGGCGTCGAAGATGCAGACGCGGTTGCCACGTGTCCTTCCGGTGAAGCGGCTTCCGCCGCGATCGCGGCCCTCCACGAGGACTTCCTCCTCGGTGCCGATCAGGGTCGCCGTGCGGCGCAGCGAGTTGGTCTCGAGGATTCCGAGGAGCTCGCGGTTTCTGGCCTCCTTCACCTCCTCCGGCACCTGATCCGGCATGGTCTCCGCCGGCGTCCCGGTGCGGATGCTGTACTTGAAGATGTAGGCCATGTCGAAATCGCACGCCGAGAACAGCTCTCTCGTCTGCGCGAAATCCTCCTCGGTCTCCCCGGGAAAACCTACGATCACATCGGTCGAGAAATGCATCGCGGGGTTCACCGCGCGCAGGGAGTCGACGATCGCGCGGTAGCGGTCGCGCGTGTAGGGCCGGTTCATCGCCCGCAGGATGCGGTCGCTGCCGCTCTGCATCGGGAGATGCACGTAGGGACAAAGCTTCGGTAACCGGCCGTACGCCGCCACCAGGTCCGGCTTGAATCCACGCGGGTGGGGCGACGTGAACCGGATGCGCGCGATGCCGTCGATCTCATGCACGCGTTCGAGGAGCTGCACGAAGGGACTGATTCCCTCCGGGCGGGCAACATCGCGCCGGCCGTAGCTGGTGACGATCTGACCGAGCAAGGTGATCTCCCGCACGCCGCGTTCCGCCAGCCCGCGGCATTCCGCCACGATGTCGTCCATCGGCCGCGAGCGCTCGTCGCCCCGCGTCTTCGGCACGATGCAGAATGAGCAATCCATGTCGCAACCCTGCTGGATCGAGACGAACGCCGTCACCTTGCGCTCTTCCCCTTCGCCGGCCTCCGTGTGGTCACGGATCGTGTTCTGTGAACCCGCTTCCTCGGCGATGTCGACGATCGTCTCGCCCACCGGCACGCCCGACTCCCGCGCCGCGCGGAGGTTGTCGAGATGGCCCGGCACTTGGTGGAACTTCTGGGTTCCGATGATGAGATCGAGATCCGGCAGTTGCTCCAGCAGCGACGCCCCGCGGTTCTGCGCCATGCAGCCGAGGATCCCGAGCACAAAGTCCGGCTGGCGCTTCTTCCGCTGCTGCAGGTAGCCGGCCTTCCCGATCGCCTTCTGCTCGGCCGCGTCGCGCACGCTGCAGGTGTTCAGCAGCAGGATGTCGCAATCGTTCTCGTCGGACACGATGCGGTAACCACGGGCGCGCAACATCGCCGCGACAGCCTCGCTGTCGCGCTCGTTCATCTGGCAGCCGTAGGTCTTGATGTGGACGCGGTTCACTGGCGACGGAGGGCTTTAGCTAGACGGGGCGGGGGAGGGGTCAACGCGGTAAACCTCATTCCGCCGGCTTTCGGCTGGGAAGCCGGCCGCGCGGGGCCTACCAAGTCCGCCATGTCGCGCCTCGCGCTCTTTTTCGCGCTGATTGCCGCCGCCGTCGCCGCACCGTCGCCGCCGGAGGCGATCCTCGTGGTCGTGGGCGATCAACACTCCGCCTACGAGCGATCGGCCCGGTTTGTCGCCCGTGTCGACTCGCTACGCGCCGCGCATCCGGGCGTGCCGGTCGCCGTGCTGATCAACGGCGACTCGCTCGAATACGGCAACGCCGTCGCCCGTCGAAGCTCCGGCGCGGTGGATTTCGCCGTCTTCGCGGCGCTCGCCCGCCGCGTCCCCGTTGTCATCAACCTCGGAAACCACGAGCCGGAATTCTTCGACGTTCCCGAGACAGTGCAGCGCCTCCGGGCCGCCGGGCTCCAGGTCATCAGCGGCAATCTCCGGAATCCCGCCGACGGAAAGCCTTACGCCGACGCCTCGGTTCGCCTTCGGCTCGGCGGTCGCGAGCTGACCGTCGTTGGAATCACCACGGACCGTCTCTCCACCTACCGCGTCGCCATCCGCCCGCAGCTCGATCTCGCCGACCCCGTTGTCTGGGCGCGTAATCACTTTCCCGCGATCCTGCGCGACCAAGGAGCGACCTCCGTTGTGCTGAGCCACTGCGGACTGAAGGCAGACCGGGCGGTGCTTCCCCTTGTGCCCGACGGCACGCTGTTCGCCGGCGCCCATGACCACCTGCGTTTCGTGCATCAGGAGGGCAAGACCGTGTACTTCCACTCCGGAAGCTGGATGGAGTTCATCTCGGTCGCCCGCCTGGAAAAGACCGCCGGGGGTATTGCGTGGACGGTCACGACCGAGGCGCTGGGTGAGACTCCGGCCGACCCGGAAATCGCGGGACTTGTGCGGGAGACGCTCGCGCGGCACCTCACGAAGGAGGAGCGGGAAATCGTCGGCGAATCTTCGCGTGCTTTCGGACCCGGGGAGGCGCCACGATTCGTCGTCGAAGCCGCGCGCGTGGCGACGCAGGCCGACGCCGCGATGGTGGGAGCGACGACCTTCGGAGCCGGTTTGCCGGCCGGTGGGGTCACGCGTTTCGCTTTCGACGCCTGTGTGCGGTTCGACGGGCCGCTCTTCACCGCCGAGGTCGACGGGTCTTGGCTGCGGCGTCTGGTCGCGCGCTCCAACCAGGGTCCGGACACGCCTTGGGAGAAACGCTCCGGGGAGAATTTGGTCACCGTCGCTCCAGAGGTGATCGACGACCGCGCCCGCTACCGGTTCGTCACAACGGACTGGGTCGCCCGCAACGCCGCGTCTTACCTCGGGGAGAACGCGCCGACCTTGGTCCCGCATCCGTCGGCGAAGTTGAAATCCGCCGCGCTGGCCGCGTTGCGGTCGAGGGAAAAATGAAGCCGCTGATCACGGCTGTCCTTGCGCTCGTGCTTGCGACGCGCGTGGCGGCGCAGGCTCCGGCGGCCAACCCCGAGCGCGACGAATTCTACCGGTTCGCCCGCGATCTCTTTGAGCGGGCGGCACCTCCGGAGGTGCGGCTGCTTTATGAATTTCCTGCCCGCGAGGAATGGGATTTCCACGTCGGCCGTCTGGAGCGGGCCTTGGCGGGAGGATCATTGCCGGAGCTCGCGGCTTTGGCGACCGAGGCGCGTCCGGCGCTCGCGACCCTGAGGCTCGTTCCCGGGGCGGATGAAGTTGCGGAGTGGTTCGAGCAGCGCGTCGATGCGATGGAGACGGCCGCCCTGGCAGTCGTGCCGCCGGCGCCACCCGCGCCAAAGGGACCGAGAATCTCAGCGGTGCAGCCGGTACCGCATTATAATCTCTGGCTTGGACGGGTCCGCGGGCGGCCGATTCCCAACCGGGCGTCCCTGTTGATGCCGCGCCTCCAGGCGGTTTTTCGCGCCGAGGGTATCCCGCCCGAACTCGCCTGGATCGCGGAGGCCGAAAGCTCCTTGAATCCTTCCGCGCGCAGCCCGGCCGGGGCCCGCGGCCTTTTCCAACTCATGCCCGCCACAGCGCGCTCACTGGGGTTGAGCACTTTCCTGCCTGACCAGCGCACGGACCCGGAACAGTCCGCACGGGCGGCGGCGGCTTACTTGCGCGCATTGCACGGGCGGTTCCGCAACTGGGCGCTTGTGCTGGCGGCTTACAACGCAGGCGAGGGTCGCGTCGGACGCACGCTTCAGGACCGTCGGGCCGACACCTTCACGGCCATCGCCGAGTTCCTTCCCGCGGAGACACGCATGTATGTGCCGAAAGTCTGCGCTCTCATCGCCACCCGCGCGGGAGTCACGCTCGACCGCATCCCACCCCCGCGCTGACACCCCCGCGGTGGCCGGGTTTGTGTTCGCCAGACGAGCGCCCCGACGTTTGCTCGCGCCATGGGATTTTTCGACCGATTCAGCACGCGGAAAGACGAACCTTCACCCGCACGGCCGACGGCGTCCTCGGAACCTTCGGCCGGTGCCCCCGTCGTGACTGGAGTGAAAGCACGCTTGCTCGCAGCGCGCGAGAAACTCGAGGCCAAGGACCTGCCCGGTGCGATGGCGGTCTACGAGGAGGTGCTGGCGGGCGCTGGAGATCGCGCCGACGTGCTCGTGGCGATTTCCGGCGACCTCGGGACCCACGGTCATGTGGAGCAGATCATCGAACTCGTCGCCCCGCGGTACGTGGCCGACCGACACGGTCCGGCCACCGGGCTCAACCTGCTGCAGGCTTATCTCGCGGTACGGAACGCGGACGCGGCCCAGCACGTGCTCGATATCCTTTTCGCCCTTAACCGGCCCGAGCTGGAGGAACGCCTCCATGGATTCTCCAACGCGATCGCCGAATTATTGGTGGCCGAAGGCGAGTTCGCCGGCACGCCGGCTGCCGGTCGAGGCGCGGGGGAACCCGCGCGCATCGGGCTCGTGACGATCAGCAAGCCCGTCTGGTTCTACGGCCTCGAGGCGTGCGCGGATCGTCTGCTGCCGCCGAAGGAGGGCCGCTTGCGCCGCATCGCGTTCGCCCAGCTCGCGCAGATCGGCGCGTCCATGGATGAGAAGGTGATGCGGGCGGCCGAGGACGAACTAGGCCGATTGTCGCGGGCGATTCCGCTCTGGTTCGCGGAGACATTTTATTTTTCGGCCGCTTACGCGCCGGCGGCGGCCATCGGGTACCGGTCCGGCCCGTCGGGCCCGGCGGACAACCACCTCGCCGTTTTCAACGCAGAGTGGAGCATCAGCAACCTGCGTCAGCTCGTGGAAACCGCCGGAGAGGGTTTCGACTACATCGTGACCGGCGCGCTGCGTTCGACCGCGGGGGACTACGAGATGGTGCTGCGCGTCTGGGAGGTATCCTCGTTCCGCGAGCGAAAGGCCTTCACGGCTCGGTGGAGCCCCGGCACGGCTGACGCGGCGCTTTCGCGGCTCCATGCCGAGGTGCGCGCCTACATGGAGTGGTCGCCCTCCAGCGCGGCGTTCGCCTACGGGGTGCCCGCGCAGCCACGGGCGTGGTTGGAGACGCTGGGCGCCTCCGCGGGGCTGTTCCTTGCGGAGAAGAGCATCCTGCCGACGTCGTGTCTGCGCCCCGTGGCCGAGGATCTGTCCGCGGCGGCCGCGCGGGCCCCGCAGGGTGAGGCCGCGTCGCTGGCCTTCCTCACGCTCCAGGCCCGCGCCGCGAAACTCGGCCTGGTCGCGCCTTCCGAGGTGGCGCTGGCGCGTTCACCGCTCGTGCAGGAGGCGCGCCGCGCGCTGGGATGAGCCCGCGCGCCTAGGTGGCGGTCGCGGCCAGCTGGCCGCAACCCGCCGCGATGTCGATGCCTCGGCGCTGGCGCACGGTGCAGGGGAGATCGAACTCCTTGCGCAGCACGTCTTGGAAACGGCGCACGGGCTCCGTGCGGCTGGGCTCCCCTTCGTATCCTACCGTCGGATTCAAAGGGATTAGGTTCACCTGGGCGGGCAGGCCGTGGAGCAGCCGGCCGAGCTGTCGGGCCTCCTCGGGCGAGTCGTTGCGGCCCGCGATCAGGGTCCACTCGTAGAAGATGCGTCGGCCCGTGGACTCGCTGTACGTGCGGCAGGCGGACATCAGTTCGTCGAGGGTCCAGCGGCGGGCGACGGGGATCAACGCGGCGCGCCCTTCCTGGGTCGCGGCGTGAAGGGAAATCGCGAGGTGTAGCGGCCGCCGTTCCTGCGCCAGCCGCAGGATCCCCGGCACGACGCCGACCGTGCTGAGCGTGATCCGCTCGGCGCCCAGCGCGAGACCCGCCGGATCGCGCAGGATGTCCACGGCGCGCACGACGGCGTCGTAGTTGTGAAGGGGCTCGACCATGCCCATCAGCACGATGTTCCGCAGGCGCCGGTCCGAAGCGCTTCGTTCCGCATCGCCGGCCGCCTGGGTGCGGAGGGCGCGGGCGACGTGCACGGCCTGGGCCACGATTTCGCCGGCGGTGAGGTGGCGCGTGAAGCCCGTCTGGCCGGTGGCGCAAAAGACGCAGCCCATCGCGCAGCCTGCCTGGGAACTTACGCAGGCGGTGACGCGGCCCGAGTACCGCATCAGCACGGTCTCGATCCTCCGGCCGTCGTCCAAGGAGAGGAGGTATTTGCGCGTGAAGCCGTCCGTGGAATCGGTCGCAAGCACGACCCTGGGCATGGTCAGCCGGGCCCCCGCCGCCAACCGGGCAAGGATGCGGGGAGGGAGACCCGGCATTTCCTGTTCCGAGATCGCGGTAGCGAGCCCAAGGTAGAGGCGATTCCACACAGTGTCGGCGTGGACCGTCGCGAGGCCCCAACGGGCGAAAAGCAGACGCAGCTCGCCCCGGGTGAGGTCGTGGAGGTTGACGGCACTCTCTTCCACGGCGCGGGGTTCAGGCGGCCGCGGTGGCAACCGTGTCGGGTGCGGGTCGCAGGGAGGCGAGGGCGGTCGGAATCGGCACTTCCTGGCGGCGACGTCCGAGGAAGAAACTCACGGTGCGAAAACCAAGGGCCTCCAGCATCCGCAGGGCATCCTCGTAACGGTCGGCCACGCGGGAGGGCCGGTGGGCGTCGGCGCCGAGGACGACGGGTATTCCGCGCTCGCGGATCATCCCGAGCATCCGTGGCCCGGGATTCATCTCGGGCACGGACTTCAACAGGCCGCTGGTGTTCAACTCCATCGCGACGCCGGTGCGGGCGATGCGGTCGAGCGCGCGCACGATGTCAGGCTCGATCCGCGAAAACTCCCAATTCCCGGGCGAGTCGTTTTTCACCAGGTCCGGATGGGCGAGGGTGTCGAAGAGGCCGGTTTCCGCCGACTCGGCGAGATGCTGGAAGTAGAGCTTTTGGTAGGTGAATGGATCACCGGTGAAATATTTCGCGCGGTAGTGCCCGACCTGCATGTGCACCGAGCCGAGCACGTGATGAAGCGGGGCGCGGGCGTGGAGTTTCTCCGCCCAGGCCTCGATGCCCGGGAAATAGTCGCTCTCCAATCCCAGCCGCACGTCCACGCGCCCGGCGAACTCCTCACGGGCCGCGGCCACGAGCTCGACGTAGCGGTCGAACTCCTCCGGCGCCATGCGGTGGTCGATTCCGAGTCCGTCGGGCAGCGGCCCGTGGCAGGTGATGATGATCCCCTTCAGCCCGCGGCTTTCGGCCACGGCCGCGTACTCCGCGGGAGTGCCCACCGCGTGCTTGCAGAGCGGCGTGTGCGAGTGGGACTCGTAGAGGACGGGAGCGGACACGGGCCCGGCCTCAGAAGAACGTGTAGTACCGGCCCTCGGCCAAGCGGCGGATCAGGAGGGCGAGTTCCATCGCGTGGTAGTCTCCCCACATGCACGCCTCGCCGCACGGAACCTTGCGGCCCCGCGGGACGTGATCCCAGCCGTTGGGGCGGTGGTACACGCTGTGCAGCAGCAGTCCCTGATGGCGGGAGTCAGCGGAGAGATACGGTTCGTTGAAAATCGTGTCGGCGATGGTGAGTCCCGCCTGCAGGTAGCGGCGTCCGGCGGCCGCGCTTCCCTTGGCGGCGAGGTATTGACCGAGGCGGATGAAGCCTTGGGCGGCGATCGCGGCGGCCGAGCTGTCGACGGGTTCGTGGTCGTTGAACGGATCGGCGTCGCGCTTCGTGATCTCATCGAGGCGGTGGAGGCCGGGCGCACCGCTGTCCCAGTAAGGGACGCCGTCGCGGGCCGAGTAGCCATCGATGTAGAAATCGGATGCGGCGCGGGCTGTCTCGAGGAAAAGATCCGTGACGGCGCGTCGGCCGCCGACGGCGT
>CAIUOU010000155.1 GCA_903900845.1 uncultured Opitutia bacterium | reverse complement strand
CCAGGGATCCGCAGGATCCAACCTAGCCCAGTCGAGCTGGTCTCTGGCGAGTTTGGGACCAGGAGGTCGCAGGCTTGCGCGCCTCTGGCGCGTTCGAACCCGCCAAAGGCGGGCAAGTCCTGTCGCCCCGACCATTTTTGGTGGACCGCATTTTCGCGGTGCTTTTCGAGGGGGAAAACTACGGCCCCCTTGGGCTTAGTCCCCCTGCTTGAACGAGACCACAGGCCCGACACCGATCTCGGGAGCGGGGCTTCCGGCCCGTACGTTTCCCCGATGCCCGCATCGCAAGTGAGAATGGTCCGCTGCGAATCGCCCACGTGTCCGCGGTCCAGAAGGATTTTCTGTTCCTAAATTCCGGCCGGGAAAAACAAGACATCTTTGGCGGCCAAGCGCCCCCTCATAATCAGATTTTGAGACTATCCTATCGCCGGATACCGCGGCTTTTTCCGCGATGAGATGCCGGCGGTTGAGGTCGTGCGATCATCCCGAAGTGACCGCAGTTCGAAAAAGCGTGCTCAACGTACCTCGTATACCTCGACGAGGGCGATGCCGGAGGAATTGTTCCGGCCCGTGAGCTGCGCGGTGTAGGCGCCCGGCGCCAGGGTCAGAAGCAGCGCCGAGTCATTTGAACCTCGGGGAAGTTTGAAGGCTCCGGTTCGGTTGCCGGCCTCGTCGAGGTCGAGGATCCTGTCATCATCGTCGGCCTCGTTCGGATTCCCGCGGCCGGGCTTGGTCCAGATGGCGTTGGCGGCGATCTCCCTGCCCTTAGAATCGAACACCGCGACCTGCGAATTGCCGAGGGCCCGGCGCATGCCGTACAAAGTGCCGAGGCTCTGGCTGACGCCGCGCACCAGCACGGTGTTGGAGGTGGTGCCCGCGATGACAAAACCCGCGATGAGGGCGCCGTCCTCCACGGCGCCGACCATGGCGCGGGTGGAGATGTTGGCCAACTCGACCGGCGGCGAGGGACCGTCGGTGTCATACACCTCGATCAGGGCTATCCCCCTTGCATTTGCCGGGCCGGTGACGTGGGCCGTGTAGGCTCCACCGGGAATGTTCTGCAGGAGAACCGCATCGGCGGACGTCGCGGACGCGAGGGGAAACGCTCCGACTTTCGTGAAGGCTGCCACGAGCGCGGCCGATCCGCCCCAGTTGTCGTTCGAGGCCACCGTCGTGCTGGCCCGGAAGAGGGTGATCACGGGATTGGCCAGCACCCCTTGCACATTGTAGGGGGCGCCGCCGAGCGTCGGTCCCACGCCGCGGAGCAGCACGCCCTTGTTGCCGGCGCCCCGGGTGACAAAGCCGCTGATCAGGACCTCGTCGTCCTCCGTGCCGACCATGCCCCGGGTGGCGATGTTCACCAGTCGGGCATCCGCGGTCACCGTGAGGATTGCGGCGGAAATGGCGGTGGGCGCGTTCCGTGCGGCCACGCTGACCTCATAGCGGCCCGCGGAGGTTGTGCCGGCATTGGCGATCGTCAGGGTCGCGCCGGTGGCCCCGCGGATCAGGCGGCCGTCGAACCGCCATTCGTAGGACAGCCCGTTCCCACTCGTCGCGACCGTGAGTCTGGCGTCGGCGCCCGCCTTCACGGTGGTGTTCGGCACCGCCGTTGTGATCGTGCCCGCGGTTGCGTTCACCGCGAGGGCTGCCGGGGCGGAAATCGCGCTGCCGGTGTCGTTGGAGACGCGAACCGAATACACCGCCGCATCGTTCAGCCGGACATTCGTCAGCGAAAGCGACGCGGATTCCGCACGGGGAATATCGCCGCCGTTCTTCAGCCATTGGTACCTCAGTGGTGCGGTCCCGGCGGCAACCACGGAGAAGGTCACGTTGGCCCCCGCTGTCACGAGGGAGGAAGCGGGCTGGGTGGTGATCGATGGCGCCGTGGCGAAAGGAGGCGGGGTCTGCGCCGGCGCTAAAAAGGGCGCCACAGCCGTCAACCATAGCACCCGGTGAACGAACAGCATCAGGTTTTGTTTCATGCGACGTTTTTTGGGCTCGTCCTAGGAAGAGAAGGCCCAAGGGGATCGATACTTTATGAACCGGAAAATGCACGCCCGTCCTGCTTCGACGGGTTCTCTGGGGCTGTCTTGATCGCGGGTATCGCAATCCTCGCTACCCCAGCTCTGCCAGGCGCGCGGTAGCGACCTCAACTCCAAGCCCGGGTCCGGTCGGCACGATCGCGCGGTCGCCTTCCACGGTGATTGGTGTCGCGAGGATCGAGCCGCTGAGGTACTGCGGTGCGTTCAGAGCCGCGGGGTGGGGCAGGTCCCACGCGCCCAGCAACTGCAGGCTGGCCGCAAAGGAGAGGTCGGGATCCGTCAGGCCGCTGGCGAAGAAAAGCAGGCCGTTGTCGCGCAGGTAGGCGGTCACACGGGCGGCCTCCGTCAGGCCGCCGCAGCGCGACACCTTCATCGCCACGCCGTCCAGCAGACCGAGTGCGTGGAACTCGCGGAGGTCGGTGAGCGAGACGACGCCTTCGTCCATCAGGATCGGCAACGCCCGGTCCCGGCGCAGTTCGCGGTAGCCCGTGAGGTGGTTCGCCGGGAGCGGTTGCTCGAGCGCGGCGAGGCCGAGGTCGGCGAGGCGGCGTGTGACTTCGCGGGCCGTATCCAGGTCGTAGCCGCCGTTGGCGTCGGCCCAGACGAAGGCCTCCGGCGCGAGCCGGCGGACTACGGTCGCGACGGCGACGTCGACCGCCGCGTCGCGCCCGGCCTTGAGGTTGAAATTCCGGAAGCCGCGTGAGCGCGCCTCCGCCACCGTCGCCTCCGCCTCGGCCGGGGTCGTGGCGTCGACGGTCCAACTGAGCGTCACTTCGCGCCGTCCCGCCCGTCCCCAGACCTGCGCGGCGGTGCGGTCCGCGCGACGACCATTCAGGTCGAACAACGCGAGATCGATTCCCGCCTTGGCGATCGGCTGGCCGGTCGAAAACGAGGGCGCGATGACGCGATCCAGCACGCGCGCGACCGCCTCCGCGTCCCCGGGGTCGATGCCGATCAACGCCGGCCCGAGGTGGCGGTCAATCGTGGTCCGCACGGTGTCGAGCGTCTCGTAGCTCCAGGTCGGCGAGGGCACGCTCTGGCCCCAGCCGACGCCGCCGGCGTCGTCCGCCACGCGCACCACCACGGTGTCGCGCGTTGGCGGTTTGCCGTCGCGTCCTTGCAGGTAACGGAAGCGACCGGTGACCGGATAGCGCGCCACGAACGTTTCCACGGAGGTGAGGCGGGGCGGCATGGGGATCGGGCGGACGCTACGCGCACCAGATCGAGGCACAAGAAAACGGTGCGGGCGCGGCCGGCGTGGCGCCTCGCTGCATCGGGGCGACCGGCGCCGAATCTCGGCTTGCGTCGCCCTCGGATTCGCCTTGTCGTCGAAAATCTCCCTCCTCCATGGACACGATTTCTCGCGAAAATAACAGTATGCTGCCGATCGGCGGCATCATCGTCGGCCTCGTCGGCGTGATTCTCGGAGGCCTGGCGCTCGCGCAGGCTTCCAAGGCCAACAAGGCCGTGGCTGAGCACCAGCCGAAGATCGAGAAGATCGACGGCATCGAGGCCTCGGCCTCGGGCGCGGCCGCCTCCTCGGAACGCGCGGCGAAGGAAGTGCGCGAGTTGCGCAACTCCACGCAGGAGGCGTTCAACGCCGTCGGCGGCAAGCTCGGCGAGTTCCAGACCTCCATCACCAAGCTCGAGGACGCGATGAAGAAGCCGGTCGTCGCCGACAAGGGCGGCAAGAAGAGCGGTCCGGCGGTCGCCGGTCCCGGCGAGTACATCGTCAAGGCGGGCGACGGCGGCACCAAGATCGCTCGCACCCTCGGCGTCTCGGTCCAGGACCTGCAGGCGGTCAACCCCGGCGTGAACTGGAACAAGCTCTCGGTGGGCCAGAAGCTCAAGGTGCCCTCGAAGAAGTAAGCGCCCCGCGAGTCACGAAACTTTCGCCTCCCGCGCTCCGGCCGGGAGGCGTTTTTTTGCCCTGATGAGCGAGAACAAGCCCGCCGCGTCCGGTCCGTCCCGCTGGGAGCGCCGAGAGGAGCGCGTGCGGCACACGACAAGGGTGCTCGCGGTGCACGGGGTTGATTTTCACCACCCGGTGCGCGGCACGACGCGCGAGTTCGTCGTGCTGCGCGCGCCCGATTGGGTGAACGTCGTCGCGGTCACGCCCGACGACCGGCTGGTGCTGGTGCGCCAGTTTCGTTTCGGCATCAGCGATTTCTCGCTGGAGATCCCGGGCGGGGTCATGGAGGCGGGCGAGGATCCGGTTGAGACCGGCCTCCGCGAGCTGCGCGAGGAGACCGGGTACTCGGGCGCGGCGGCGCGCCTGCTCGGCTCGGTGCACCCCAACCCCGCGATCCAGTCCAACCGCTGCCATTACGTGCTCGTCGAGAACGCGGTGCGCGCGCACGACCAGGAATGGGACACCGACGAGGAGATCGCGGTCGAGCTGCGGCCCGTCGACGAGGTGCTGGCGCTCGCCCGCAGCGGCGGGATCACCCACGCGCTGGTGCTCAACGCGCTGATGCTCTTCGAAGGGCATCGGCGGCGGGCGTGACGAGGCGGGGCGCGTCGTTTGACAAGCCCCCGCGCGGAAGTTTGCTCGACGTGCCGTGACGACCGCCGCTCCGCTTTTCGCGAACGACCCCGGGACGCTCGGGTCCGCCGAAGGCGACCGCGTGCCGGCGGAGCTCGAGCGCGAGGTGCGGCTGATCTACGGCCGCAGTCCGCTCTACGGCCGGCGTTTCCCCCTGCACGGGGATCCGTTGCGCTGGGCGTGCTTCCGGGAAATCCCGGTGCTCTCGAAGCGCGAGATCGTGGAGCGCGGGCACCAGGCTTTTTTCGCCGACTACGCGGAGATCGAGCGCGGTTTGCAGGCGCGCCGTTACGAGTATGAGAGCACGGGCGGCACGACGCAGTCGCCGATGACGGTGATCATGGAGGAGGGTTGGTGGAACGCGCAGACGGCGCGCGCCTACCGGGCCTCGCCGGTGCTGCGGGAGTTCGCGGACCGGCATTACCGCAAGTGCGTCCTGGCGCCGGTGGGTTGCTCGAGCAACCTGTGTCCCTACGAGGACCACCCGTTCCCGCACCGGTATTTCGACGGCACGGTTTACCTGAACCTCTCGAGCGATCCGTTCGCTTTTCCCGAGAGCGAGTGGGACCGGATCGTGCTGGAGCTGCAGGCGGTGAAGCCCGAGGTGATCGAGGGCGAGCCCGTCTACCTTTCGCTGCTGGCGCGGGCGGCCCGTCGACGCGGGGCGAACGTGCCGAGCGTGCGCGCCGTGATCCTCACGTACGGCAAGGCCAGCGACCAGCACGGCCGGCGCGTCGCGGAGGTTTTCCCGGCGTCGCAGGTCGACCTCTACGGCTCGACCGAGGCGGGTTACCTCTTCGTTGGGGACGCGTTCCGGGACAACCAGCGCGTGATCGGCGAGAACGCGTTCGTCGAGTTGGTGCCTTGGCGCGCCGCGCTGCCCGGGGTTTACCAGATCCACGTGACGACGCGCGGCCGCGAGGCCATGCCGCTCCTGCGCTACCACACGGGCGACATCGTGCAGCGGTTCCCGGGCGGCTTCCGGCTGCTCGGGCGCGAGGGTAACCTGCATTTCCGGGCCGACGGCTCGTTGGTCTCGCCGGCCGACGTCGATGCCGCCCTGCCCGCGGAATTCACCTGCTGGCATTACTCTCTGGTGCAGACCGGTGAGACGCGTTGGGACTTTCACTACGTGGCGGACCAGACGGCGGACCACGCCGCGGTGGAGGCGGCGCTCGGCGGCCTGATCGGTGACCGGGCGCGGGTGACGGCTTTCCGGCGCAAGTTCATCGCACCGGCCGCGAGCGGGAAATTCGCCCTGCTGCGTCCCCTGCCGCGCCCTTGAGGCGCGCGCAGCCACCAGCCCTCGGCCGGCCGTTTTCTTCTCCCCGGGGTTAGTCTCCCTAATAAGCGGGAGGCGACCGGCGGGCGCCTTTACTTCGCCGGAGGGGTGATCGAGTTTCCGCGGAAATTGCGCATCTCCCACGGCTCTTTCCCGCAATGAATCTCGCCCGTTTGCTTTTCGGTTCCTCGATCGGCCGCAAGTTCCTCATGGCGGTCACGGGCCTCGTGCTCGTCGGCTTCGTCGTCGGACACCTCGTCGGCAATCTCCAGATCTTCGCGCATCCGGACAAGATCAACGGCTACGCGCATTTCCTGCAGTCCATGGGTGGCGCCCTCTGGGGTGTACGCCTCGTGCTGCTGGCCTGCGTGGTCATCCACATCTGGGCCGCGGTGGCGCTCTCGCTGGAGAACCGCGCGGCGCGCGGGCCGGAGGGTTACTCCTCGACCCGCTGGCTGCAGGCGGTGCTGGCCTCGCGGTACATGAAGCATAGCGGGATCGTGGTGCTGGCCTTCATCCTCTATCACCTCGCGCATTTCACGCTCGGGGCGGCGCAGGCGGGCACCTTCAAGACCGCGCTGCCCGCTTACACCATGGCGGGTGACTTCAACGTCCTCGGTTTCCCCGTGGTGACCAAGGGCGCCGCGGTGCATGATGTCTACAGCATGGTTTATCTGGGCTTCACCCACCCGGTCGTCTCGCTGTTTTACATCATCGCCGTCGCCCTGCTCTCGCTGCACTTGCTGCACGGCGTCGATTCCATGTTCCAGACCCTTGGCCTGCGGAATCTCCGCTGGGCGGCCGGTCTGCGGCGCGTCGTCGCGGTCCTTTGCGCCCTTTACCTCATGGGCAACGTCGCGATCCCCGGCGCCATCCTCACCGGCGCGGTGAAACCCGCCGCCGGCACCGCCGCCGCCAAACGCGCGGTCGCCGTCTCCCCGTCCCTTCCCGCCCAACGCTGATCCCCCGCCATGGCCAAACTCGAATCCAGGATTCCCGCCGGCCCGCTGGCCGACAAGTGGCGCAAGCACAAGGCCGAGATCCGGCTGGTGAACCCCGCCAACAAGCGGAAATACGAGGTCATCGTCGTCGGCGCCGGCCTCGCCGGTTCCTCCGCCGCCTCCTCGCTCGCCGATCTCGGCTACCGGGTGAAGTGCATCGTGTTCCACGACAGCCCGCGCCGCGCCCATTCCATTGCCGCGCAGGGCGGCATCAACGCCGCCAAGAACTACCAGAACGACGGCGACAGCGTCTACCGGCTCTTCTACGACACGATCAAGGGCGGTGACTACCGCGCCCGCGAGGCCAACGTCCACCGGCTCGCCGAGGTCTCCGTCAACATCATCGACCAATGCGTCGCGCAGGGCGTGCCTTTCGCCCGCGAGTACGGCGGTCTCCTCGCGAACCGCTCCTTCGGTGGCGCTCAGGTCTCGCGCACGTTCTACGCCCGCGGCCAGACCGGCCAGCAGCTGCTGCTCGGCGCCTACTCCGCGCTCTCCCGGACCGTCGGCCAGGGTCTCGTCCAGCTCGTCACGCAACACGAGATGGTCGACCTCGTCGTCGTCGACGGCCATGCCAAGGGCGTCATCACGCGCGACCTCGTCACCGGCAAGCTGGTGCGCCACTCGGCCGACGCCGTGATTCTCGCCACCGGCGGCTACGGCAACGTCTTCAATCTCTCCACTTACGCGCGCGGCTCCAACACCACCGCCATCTGGCGCGCCTACAAGCGCGGCGCCTGCTTCGGCAACCCGTGCTACACGCAGATCCATCCGACCTGCATCCCCGTTTCGGGCGACTACCAGTCGAAGCTCACCCTCATGTCGGAGTCCCTCCGCAACGACGGCCGCATCTGGGTGCCGAAGCGCGCCGAGGACCGCCGCAAGGACCCCGCCGCCATCGCGGAGGATCAGCGCGACTATTTCCTCGAGCGCATCTACCCGAGCTTCGGCAACCTCGCTCCGCGCGACGTCTCCTCCCGCGCCGCCAAGCGCATGTGCGACGAGGGCCGCGGGGTCGGCGAGACCGGCCTCGGGGTGTACCTCGACTTTTCCGATGCCATCCGCCGCCTCGGCGAGGCCGGGGTGCGCGAGCGCTACGGCAACCTCTTCGACATCTACCACGAGATCACCAACGAGAACGCCTACCGCACGCCGATGCGCATCTACCCGGCTGTTCACTACACCATGGGCGGTCTCTGGGTGGACTATAACCTGATGTCCAACGTTCCCGGGCTGTTCGTGCTCGGAGAGGCCAACTTCTCCGACCACGGCGCCAACCGTCTCGGCGCCTCCGCGCTCATGCAGGGTCTGGCCGACGGCTACTTTGTCATCCCCTACACGGTCGGCGACTACCTCGCGGGCCAGAAGCCCAACGCGAAGCCCTCGACCGACCGCGCCGAGTTCCAGCAGGCCGAGGAAAACGTCGCCGCCATGACCCGCCGTCTGCTCGCGGCCAAGGGCCGCCAGCCGGTCAACGCCTTCCACCGCCGTCTGGGCAAGCTCATGTGGGACCACTGCGGCATGGCCCGCACCCGAGCGGGCCTCGAGAAGGCGCTGCAGGAGATCCCGAAGCTCCGCGAGGAGTTCTGGGCCGACGTCCATGTCCCCGGTTCCGGCGAGTCGCTCAACCAGGCCCTCGAGCGCGCCGGTCGCGTGGCCGATTTCATCGAGCTAGGCGAATTGATGTGCCGCGACGCCCTCGCGCGCGAGGAGAGCTGCGGCGGCCACTTCCGTGAGGAGCACCAGTACCCGGATGGCGAGTGCAAGCGCGACGACGAGAAATTCGGCCACGTCGCCGCCTGGGAGTTCCAAGGCGAGGGCCAGGCCCCGCTCCGCAACGTCGAGGCGCTCAATTACGAGCACGTCAAGATGAGCGTGCGGTCGTACAAGTAAGCTTTCGGCCGTTCATCAAACCTGCGCACCGCGCGCAGCCGCGAATCGTAATTCGTCAATCGTCCCAATCGAAAATCCCCTTTCCTCCATGGTCGCCGAAACCTCCGTGAAAAATATCTCGGTCACCCTCCGTGTCTGGCGCCAGGCCGGTCCGGGCGAGACCGGCCGGTTCGTCGAGTACCAGGCCTCGGACCTCAATCCGAACATGTCGCTGCTCGAGATGCTCGACGTTGTGAACGACGGCCTTGAGCGCCGCGGTGAGGAGCCGATTGCCTTCGCCCACGACTGCCGCGAAGGCATCTGCGGCACCTGCTCGCTGGTCATCGATGGCAAGCCCCATGGTCCGCACCGCGGTGTCGCCAGCTGCCAGACCTACATGCGCAGCTTCAGCGACGGCGCCGTGATCACCCTCGAGCCGTTCCGCGCCAAGCCGTTCCCGGTCATCAAGGACCTCGTCACCGATCGCGGCGCCTTCGACCGCATCCAGCAGGCCGGCGGTTTCATCACCGCGCGCGCCGGCTCCGCGTGCGACGCCAACGCCATCCCCGTGCCCAAGGGCGCGGCCGACCTCTCGATGGACGCCGCTCAGTGCATCGGCTGCGGCGCCTGCGTCGCCGCCTGCAAGAACGCCAGCGCCATGCTCTTCGTCGCCGCCAAGGTCAGCCACCTCGGCCTCCTGCCCCAGGGCCAGGCCGAGCGCGACCGCCGCGTGCTGTCGATGGTCAAGACGATGGACGAGGCCGGCTTCGGCAACTGCAGTAATCAGTACGAGTGCAGCGCCGCCTGCCCCAAGCTCATCTCACACGACTTCATCGCGCGCATGAACCGCGACTACCTCGCCGCATCCGTCCGTTCGACGTTCAAGCCCGAATCCCAGGCCGCCGGCGGCGGCGGCTGAGCCTGCCGCGCTCCGGAACGGCCGCTGGCGCCCGGCGCGACCTCGGCGGCGGTCACTTCGCGAGAAACAGCGGCGCGCCGGGGCCCATCGGCACGCCGAGGGCGATCCAGACGATCAGCAGCACGGACCACGCGAGTGTGAACCAAAGCGAATAGGGCAGCATCGTGGCGATCATCGTTCCGATGCCGGCCTTCGGCTCGTACTTCTGCGCGAAGGTCAGGATCAGCGGGAAGTAGCTCATCAGCGGCGTGATGATGTTCGTCACGCTGTCCCCCACGCGGAACGCGCCCTGCACCAGCTCCGGCGAATAGCCGAGCAGCATGAACATCGGCACGAACACCGGGGCGAGCAGCGCCCATTTCGCCGACGCGCTCGAGATCAGGAGATTCACCGTCGCCGCGAACAGCACCAACGCCACCATCAGCACGATCGGCATTTGCTGGAGCCCGAGGTGAGTGATGAACTCCGCCCCGCTCACCGCCAGGATGATCCCGAGGTTCGTCCAGTTGAAGTACGAGATGAACTGCGCCGCGAAGAATGCCAGGACGATGAACGTGGCCATCGACTTCATCGTGGAAGACATGCCCGCCATGATCTCGTGGTCGTTGCGCAGCGTGCCGGCCGCGAGACCGTAGGCGAGGCCCGGCACGAGGCCGTAGAGGAAGATGAACGTGCCGAGGCCGCGCATGAAGATGGACTGTTCGAACGCGGGGTTCTTCGGGTCGCGCAGGAAGCCGTCGGCCGGCAATACCCCCCACAGCACAATCGCGGAAAGCACCGCCACGCTCGCGGTCGCCGCCCACAATCCGCGGCGCTCGGCGGCGGAGAGGGGTTTCAGCTCCTCGCGCGGCGCCGTGCCGCGGTAGTCACCGAGGCGCGGTACCACGATTTTCTCCGTCACCCACGTACCGGCCGCGGTGACGACAAACGTCGCGACAAACATGAAGTAAAGGTTGGCCGTCGCCGCGACCGTGTATTTCGGGTTGATCAGATGGGCCGCCGCCTCCGAGAGGCCCGCCAGCAGGACGTCCACGGAGCCGACCAGCAGGTTGGCGCTGTAGCCGCCCGAAACACCCGCGAAGGCCGCGGCCAGTCCGGCGAGCGGGTGTCGACCGATGGCGTGGAAGAGGGCTGCGGCGAGCGGGATGAGGAGCACGTAGCCAACCTCGCTGCCGGCGTTGGACATCACGCCCGCGAAAACGACCATCGGCGTGATCAGCCGCGCCGGTGAGGCCAGGACGGCGAGGCGCAGGCAGGCCCCCATCAGCCCGGAGTGCTCCGCGATCCCGATACCGAGCAGGCAGAACAGCGAGATCCCGAGAGGGGGATACGCTAGGAAGTTCTTCACCGGGTCGAGCAGCACGCGGTGCATTCCGTCCAGCGACAACAGGTTTACCACCGCGACGACCTTGCCCGTCGCCGGGTTCTGCACCGATACGCCGAGCGAGTGCAGCAGCCACGATAGCACGAGAACCAAAACGGCGAGCCCGGCGAAGAGCGTCGCGGGGTGGGGCAGCGCGTTGCCGGCCCGTTCGACGCCGTTGAGGAAAGACTGGAAAGGCGACGGTTTGACCGGGGTGGAGTCAGGGGAGGATGCCATGCGGCGAGAAAGCCCAACCGCGTCTCTTCCGCAAGCAGCCAGCGCGCGCAACGGGGCGAGGTTGGGTGGTGGCCGCGAAGAGGCGAAAAAGACGCAGGAGACCTCCAGGCTTGGGGCTCCATTCCAGCCGGCGCTGCTCCCCGGAGTTAAATGGGGCACGCTTTGCCGGGGCTCTTCGAGCCGCCCAATGCCGGCGTCCGGAGTTCCCGATTTCCAGCTTCACCCGGCCCTCCGTGTTCTCCGTGGCCAGTCCCGGATCCCGTTGGCCCCGTTATCTCGGGCAACGTTGGATGCCTCTGGCCGGGATCAGGCCGGATTACCCGCCACGATCACGTGCAGACCTTGGGTACGCAGGGAGGCGATGAGGTCGGCGGGAGCTTTGGCGTCGGTGACGATCACGTCGACCTCGACGAAGTCGCACAGAAAGAAGGTCGAGCGCCGCCCGAATTTGGTGTGATCCAGGCAGAAGATGACCTTCGCGGCGCCCTTCATCATCGCGCGCTGGATATCGACGATCAGCGCGTGGGAGTTGTAGATGCCCTCGGGGGATATACCGCTGCCGCTCAGGATCGCGACGTCGGCGTGCATGCGCGAAAACGTCTCGACCGCGTGCGGCCCGACCAACGTGCCGAGGCGCGGGTAGATGACGCCGCCTGAGAGATGCACCTCGTGGCGGACCGAGCCGGAGAAGTGGTTCGCGACTGGCAGCGAGTTGGTGATGATCTGCGCGACCTTGTCGTCGAGCCGCTTGGCGACGTGGAAACACGTCGTGCCGCTGTCGATGATCACGTTCTGACCCGGTTCGATCAGCGCGGCACAGGCTTCGCCGAGCAGGTCCTTTTCGGACACCTGATGGGTGTCGCGAACGTTGAAAACGAACTCGTCGCTCTTCGGAGGCTGGAGCGAGCGGGCGCCACCATGCGTACGACGGATCGGACGGGTGCCTTCCAACGCCGCCACGTCGCGGCGAACTGTTGAAACCGATGCCCCTACGTGTTGCGCAAGTTCTTCCAGCGAAGCGAATTCGGCCCTTTGCAGGTAGGCCTCGATCTTCGCTTGGCGCTCCTCGGGTTGCATAACGGTGAAATCTTTTGGAAGATTCTGGAGCAATTTGCAATGAAAACCTTGACACTTTGGTAGAATTCGGCCGATTCTAGGGTTCATTTCTGCCAGAATCCGCCATGTCGCTGCCTCCGCCCCTTCCACATCGCGTCGAGATCGAGCATCTCGTGCGCCGCGCGATTTATGAGCGGGCTGGCAAGGTGCTGCCGCGCTCGGCCCAGGCGCCGAACCCGCTGCTGGTCAACGTAAGCGCGCGCCATTGCCACCTGACGCCCGCTGCCGTCGAGCAGCTCTTCGGTAAGGGTGCCAAGCTCACGCCGATGAAGTGGCTCTACCAGAAGGACCAGTTCGCCGCGAAGGAGACAGTCACCCTCATCGGTCCGCGCAGCCGGGTCATTTCAAATCTCCGCATTCTCGGACCCTGCCGCGATCTCAACCAGATCGAGCTCGCGCTGACCGACTCCATCGCGCTCGGCTTCGACATCCCGATCCGCTCCTCCGGCAATATCGCCGGCACCCCGGGCTGCATGCTCATGGGCCCCGCGGGGTTCTTCGAGATGAAGGAGGGTGTCATCCGCGCCGCGCCCCACGTGCACATGCATCCCGACGACGCCGCGTTCTACGGTGTGAAGGCCGGCGATTACATGAAGCTCCGCGTCGGCGGGCCCTGCGCCACCACCTTCGACCGCCTCCTCGTCCGCGTGCACGCCGACTTCAAGCTCGAGGTGCACATCGACACCGACGAGGGCAACGCTTGCGCGCTCGAGCCCGACACTCCCGTCGAGCTCGTGAAGTGAACGCGCCCCGCCTTTTGCAACCCGTACTTATCAAAACCAGGACCCAACAATGAATGATTCCATCGGAATGGTAGAAACCCGCGGCTACGTCGGCAGCGTCGAGGCCAGCGACGCCATGGTGAAGGCCGCCAACGTCACGCTCGTCCGCCAGGTGCAGATCGGCGGCGGCTTCGTCACCGTCATCGTGAAGGGCGACGTCGGCTCCGTGAAGGCGGCCGTGGAGGCCGGCGCCGAGGCCGCCAAGCGCGTCGGTGAGCTCATCTGCTCCCACATCATCGCCCGCCCGCACGGCGAGCTTGTGAAGTCGATCGGCGTCTGAGCCGCGCGACCCGTTTAAATCCAAAAACTCAACTTCTCACTACCATGGCTCAGGAAGCAGTCGGTCTGATTGAAACCAAGGGATTCTGCGCGCTCCTCGAGGCCGCTGACTCGGCCCTCAAGGCCGCCAGCGTCACGATGACGGGCTACGAGGCGGTCGGCAGCGGCTACGTGTGCGGGTTCTTCCGCGGCGATGTCGCCGCCGTGAAGGCTGCCATTGACGCCGGCGCCGAGGCCGCCTCGAAGGTCGGCGAAGTCGTCGCCGTCCAGGTTATCCCGCGTCCCCACGAGGAGCTTAGCGGTCTCGGCCGCTGGCTGCAGCAGGGCCAGGCCTGATTTTCCGCCGTCGCGCGCGGGGCCGTTTCTCGGCTCCCGGCGCGGCGTCTCCCCGTCCCGTGAACATCCTCGTCGCCAACCTCGGTTCGACCTCGTTCAAGTTCCGGCTCTTCCGTTTCGACGGGGCCGGCAACGCGGCGTTGGTCGCGAAGGGCGGCTACGAGCGTGTCACCGACTACGGCAAGGCGATCGACGACTGTCTCACCGAGCTGCAGGCCGCCGGGCACGTGCGCTCCGCGGCCGACCTGCACGGCGTCGGTTTCAAGACCGTCCTCGGGCGCGGTGTCACGGGCTGCGTGCCTGCCGACGACCGCGTGATCCAGGCGCTGGACGGGTTCCGCGAGATCGCGCCGGCGCACAACCCGCCGTACGCGCTGGGTATCCAGCGGTTCCGGGAGAAGCTCCCGGCCGTGCCCCGCGTGGCCCTGTTTGAGACGGCGTTCTACCAATGGATGCCGGAGGCCGCCACCCGCTACGCCGTGCCGCCCGCCTGGCACGACGCCGGCGTGCGCCGCTACGGTTTCCACGGGGCGAGTCACAAGTTCGTCGCCGAACGCTCGGCCGAATTGCTCGGTCGCGAGGACATCGCCGAACGCGCGCGGCGTCTTTATCAGGCGGGTCCCACGCCCTTGGCCGCCGGCGCGCGGCCGTTGCGCGTGATCTCCTGCCACTTTGGCGGCAGCAGCTCCGTCACCGGCATCCGCGACGGTGTCGCGATCGGCACCAGCATGGGCCTCAGCCCGCAGTCCGGGCTCCCGCAGAACAACCGCGTGGGCGACCTCGATTCCGCCGCGGTGCCGTTCGTGATGAAGACCCTCAATCTCCCGCTCGCCGAGGTGGAGCGGCAGATGACCAAGGAGGCGGGACTCCTCGGACTTTCCGGCGCCGGCAATGACATGCGCGACGTGAAGGCCGCCGCCGCCCGCGGCGACGCCCGCGCCCAGCTCGCCGTGGAGGTCTTCATCCACTCCGCCCGCCACTGGATCGGCGCGATGCTCGTCGAGCTCGGCGGCTGCGACGCCCTCGTCTTCACCGCCGGAATCGGCGAGAACAACCCCGACCTTCGCGCCGCCATCTGCGCCAACCTCGGCGAGCTCGGCATCGCTCTCGACCCCGTCCGCAACGAGGCCCTTCGCGGCGCCGAGGGCGAGATCTCCGCCGCCGGCTCGCGCGCCAAGGTGCTCGTCATCCCCGCCAACGAGGAACTTGTCGTCGCGCGCGAGACCGTGCGCTGCCTGCAGGCGGGCCGCTGAATTTTTTCAACCGCAACTCAGTTCCCAACCACCAGTCATGTCCTCCAAAGCCATTGGTCTCCTCGAAACGCGCGGCCTCACCGCGCTCGTCACCGGCGTCGACGCCATGCTCAAGTCCGCCAACGTCACGCTGGCCGGCCCGATGAAGCAGGTCGGCAACGCCCTCGTCACCGCCGTCGTGATCGGCGACGTCGCCGCCGTGAAGGCCGCGACCGACGCCGGCGCCCAGGCCGCCCGCACCGTGGGCGAGGTCGTCAGCGTGCAGGTCATCCCGCGCCCGCACGACGACGTCGCCGTCGTCCTTCCGAAGGCCGCCGCGAAGAAATAAGGCGCGTTCGCCCGTCGCGGCGTCGTCCCGGCCCGGCTTGGGCCGCCGGCTGCGCCGCAATCTTTCCCCGCCATGTTTCTCGCGCGCGTCATCGGCTCGGTGGTCTCGACCAAGAAGGACGAGGCCATGAAGGGCCGTAAACTCGTCATGCTCCGGCCCCTGCTGGTCGACGAGTCCAACCCCGCGCAGTTCCGCGCCGGGGCCAACACCATCGTCGCGGTCGACGCCCTCGGCGCCGGCCTCGATGAGGTGGTGCTGTTCTGCCAGGGCAGCTCGGCCCGGCAGGCCAGCGGCATGAAGACCCTCCCGGTCGACGCCGTCGTGGTCGGCATCGTCGACACCGTCGAGGTGCTCAACCGCCGGGTCTATCCCGCCCAGTCCTGAGCCGGCCGCCCTGAACCGCCCGCCGCCACCCTTCCGCCTCCGCCATGAGTTCCCCCCTGAAGCTGGATGAACAGGCCCTGCGCTCTATCGTCGAGGACGTGATGCGCAGCCTCGGCCGCTCGCCGGTGACCTCGCCCGCGCCTTCGCCCGCCAACGTCGCGGCGGCCGCATCCGCCGCCCCCGCGATCCGCCGCGGCGGCCCGCGCTTCGGCGTGTTCGAGGACGTCGCCGAGGCCTGCGCGGCCGCGCAGGACGCCTTCGAGCAGCTCAAGACCAAGGGCATCGCCGGCCGCGCCAAGGTGGTCGAGATCGTGAAGACGCTCTCCGGCGACCGTGCCGCGGAGTGGGGCAAGTTCGAGTTCGACGAGACGAAGATCGGCCGCCTCGAGCACAAGATCGAGAAACTCCAGATCGTGAAGCTCGTCCCCGGCGTGGAGTGGATCAAGCCGTACGGCATGAGCGGCGACCACGGCATCACGCTGGAGGAGTACACGCCTTTCGGCGTCATCGGCGCCATTTTGCCGGTCACGCACTCGGTGCCGACGCTGAGCGGCAACATCATCAACATCGTCGCCGCCGGCAACGCGGTGGTCTTCAACCCGCACCCGGGCGGCGCGCGTTCGGCCGCGCTCGCGGTTCGCGCCTACAACGAGGCGATCCACGCCGCGCTCGGCATCGAGAACCTCGTCTGCACGGTCGAGAAGCCGACGCTCGACACCTTCTCCGCCCTGACGAAGGACGAGCATATCCGCCTGCTCTGCGTCACCGGTGGCCCCGCCGTCGTCGCCGCCGCCATGAAGTCCGGCAAGCGCGCCATCTGCGCCGGCCCCGGCAACCCGCCCGTGCTGGTCGACGGCACCGGTTGCCTGAAGAAGGCCGCGCGCGATATCATCCAGGGCGGCGCCTACGACAACAACCTCCTCTGCATCGGCGAGAAGCAGGTGTTCGTGCTGGAGCAACATTTCGACAAGTTCCTCGACGGCCTGAAGGCCGCCGGCGCCGCGCAGCTTAACGCCGCGCAACTCGAGAAACTCTCCGCCGCGGCGTTCACGTTCTCCAAGGACGCCGGCGGCTGCTCGCACGCCGCCGTCAACCGCAAGCTCGTGGGCGCCGACGCCGCCGTGCTCGCGCAGCACGCGGGCGCCTCGGTGCCGGCCAGCACCCCGATGCTGTTCGCCGAGACCGACGTCGACCACGCCTTCGTCATGGAGGAACAGATGATGCCGATGCTGCCCGTCGTGCGCGTGAAGAGCATCGAGCAGGGCATCGAGTTCGCGCGGAAGTCGGAGCACGGCTACAAGCACTCCGCGATCATCCACTCGCTCAACGTCGACCACATGACGCTGATGGCGCGGGCGCTCGACACGACGCTGTTCGTGAAGAACGGCCCGAGCGTCGCCGGCCTGGGCCTCGGCGGTGAAGGCTATCTCAGCTACTCGATCGCCACGACCACCGGCGAGGGCATCACGACGCCCTCGACCTTCACCCGCACGCGCCGCTGCGTGATGGTGGACAATCTCCGGATCTACTGAACCGGCCATGATCCTCGCGCGCGTCGACGGAGTGATCGTCACGACGGTCTGCCATCCCAGCATGGCGGGCCATCGCTCGGTCATCTGCCAGCCGCTCGATGAGCGCGGCGCCGAGGAGGGCCTGCCCATCCTCGCGATCGATCCGCACGGCGCCGGCCGCCACCAGCGCGTGCTGATCTCCACCGACGGTTCCCACACCCGCAACCACGTGAAGGACCCGCGTTCGCCGCTTCGCAACATCGTCGTCGGCGTGATCGACGACGAGGACGCCGCCGCCGGACGCTGACCCATGCGCCTCGGACACGTCATCGGCCGGGTCACCCTTTCGCGGCAGGATCCCGCGTACAAAGGCGGGCGATTTCTCCTCGTGCAGCCGTTCGGACGCGAGCAGTTCGCCGGCGCCGAGGTGACCCCGCTCGCGAAGGGCAGCAGCCTCGTGGTTTACGACAACCTCGGGGCGGGGGAGGGGCACGTGATCGGTTTCTCGGAGGGCGCCGAGGCCACCGCGCCGTTTGAGAACCCCACTCCGGTCGACGCGTTCAACGTGTGCCTCATCGACACCTTCTTTTACGAGCCGCCGGCCGGTCCGGCCGCGGCCAAGTGATTCGTTCACCCTGATTCTCCATGCCGAAAGTCATCACCGCCCGTGAAGCCGAGGAATTGCTCCGCAAAGGCGAGCAGCCCCCGGCCGGTTCCATCCTGACGCCCTCCGCGCGCGACGTGCTCGGCGGCGGCAGCCTGCAGCCGTCGTTCAAGGGCACGGGCGCCGCCAAGACCGCGGCACCGTCGAAGAAGGCGGCGGGTCCGTCGATCCCCGATTACGAGTTCCGCTGGACGCCCGGCTCCGACCCGAAGACGCCGGCCGAGATCGAGAAATTCTTCAACTCGCCCGCGATCCACGTCCTGAAGGAGCGCATCTGCGAGATGGGCCGCCGTCTCTGGCAGCGTGAGTACACCGACGGCAACGGCGGCAACATCACCATCCGCGTCGGCGATAACCTGGCCCTCTGCACGCCCACGCTGATCTGCAAGGGCTTCATGAAGCCGGAGGACATGTGCCTCGTGGATCTTGATGGCAACCAGCTCGCTGGCACCCGCGTGCGCACCAGCGAGGCCAAGACGCACTTCGGCATCATGAAGCGCCAGCCAGCGGCCAAGGCCTGCGTGCACGCGCACCCGCCCCACGCCACCGCCTTCGCCATCGCCAACGTCGACATCCCTTCCTGCCTCATCCCTGAGGCCGAGGTCTTCCTCGGGAAGATCGGCGTCGCCGAGTACAAGACCCCCGGCACCCAGGCCAACTCCGACGAGGTCGGTGAGGTCGGCAAGGACCACCAGGCTGTGCTCATGCAGAACCACGGCGTGATTGTCTGGGGCAAGGACGTCGAGGACGCCTATTGGAAGATGGAGAACATCGACTCCTACTGCCGGACCGTGTGGATCGCCGCCGGCCTCGGCGGCGGCCTCCATCGTTTCACCGGCGGTCAGGCCAAGGAGCTCATCAACCTGCGCCAAAAACTCGGCATGCCCGACCCACGCGCCGGCCTCAAGGAGTGCGAGCTCTGCGACAGCGCCGATTTCCGCCCCGGCGTCGTCTGCGCCACGCCGGCCGCCCCGGCCGACACCGTCTCCACCGCTCCCGATCCGCAGATCGAGGCCATCGTCCAGGCCGTCACCGAGCAAATCCTCAAGCAGCTCAAGGCCTGAGCGGGAAAAGCCGGTCAACCACGGATAGACACGGATGAACACGGATTAAGGGGATCAACCGCGCGGGCCGGTCGTACGGTTACCGCGGTGCCAGGATGCAAGTGCTGCGCTGAGTCCCTCACTCCCTTCTCCCCGCCGCCTTTTTCTCCCCCTTTTCCCTCTCACCCTCCCTCTCCCTTTTCCTTCTCTCCATGAAAGTCTCCATCATCGGCGGCGGTGGCCGCGTCGGCTCCAACGCGGCGTTCGCCCTGCAGTGCGCGGGCATCGTCTCCGAGATCCAGATTCTCGACGCCAACGCCGATCTCGCGGCGGGAGAGGCCCTCGACCTCCTGCATGGCGCCTCCTCGATCGCTGACCAGCGCATCTACGCCGGGGACTACGCCAAGGCGAAGGACAGCGATATTTTTGTCATCACGGCCGGTCTTCGCCGGAAGCCCGACGAGTCGCGGCTCGATCTCATCAACCGTAACGTCGCGCTGTTCTCCGGCATCCTCGAGAGCATCAAGACGGCCGGGATGCGGAAGGATGCCCTGATCTTTGTCGTCTCCAACCCGGTCGACATCCTCACGCAGCTTGCGCAGTCGCGCCTCGGCCTACCCTGGCAGCAGGTGCTCGGCCTCGGCACGATGCTGGACACCGCACGCTTCCGCTCGCTCATCGCGCAGGAACTCGGACTCGCCGCCACGCAGGTTAAGGCGCTGATACTCGGCGAGCATGGGGACTCGATGTTTCCCGTTTGGTCGTCGGCTACGTACGCCGGCCTGCCGCTGACGAAGGTCGCCGGCTGCACCCCGACTTTCCAGTCGCAGATCTTCGAGCGCACCAAAGGGAGCGGCGCCGAGGTGATCCGCCGCAAGGGCGGCGCCGGCTGGGCGGTGGGCCTCACTATAGCTGAGGTTATCCACGCCATCGCGCACGACAAGCGGCAGGTGCTCCCGGTCGCCACCGTGCAGCAGGGCGCTTACGGCCTGCGCGGCACGGCCATCAGCGTGCCGACCGTCGTCGGACGCCGCGGTGCCCTCGCGCACGTCGAGGTCGAGCTCTGGCCGAAGGAATTGCAGGCCCTCCAGGCCTCCGCCCGCGCGCTCAACGAGACCTTCGCCAAAGTGAAGGCCGGCTGAGCGCAGGCGATCGGGGAAAAATCCTCCAGCAGCGAAGCGTTCGGACGGAAGTTCGATGTAGCCGCGGCTGCTTGCCGCGGACACGGCATGCGGGGTGCGTAACGACGGGCGTCGGGTTACAGGCGAGCTGGTGGGTGGAGTAGAATCTTCCGGGTGAGCCCGTCGCAGGCTGGGCGGAGGAGGGTTGCCGCGAACTATGCAGGAGAAAGTTTAGGCTCCTCCTTACCGTGCCCCGTCCGGCTTCACCGGTTCACCGGCCCGGGAGATCCTCACGCTCGCGACAACCTCGTCGACCAGCGGCCTAAGCTTTTTCAGAAGTCCCGCGTGGAAGGGCTCACTGGTTCCGGAGCCCAAGCCGATGTAGAGGATGAAGTCGGGTGAGATTTCGGTGTAGTGCAGAACGTAGCTGATCTTGTCCGGCTTTTCCCGCGGACGGCAGATGACGTGAAGCCAGTCGCGATCTCCCGACCGCTTGGAGGCTGTCTCCGCGAATGTGTCTCCGGATGAGAGCACCAAACTGTAGTAGTCGTTCAGCGCCCGTACCGAACGACTCGGCCTCAATGCCTCCGGGGTAGGAATCACTCCCATGGTGAAATTACCGTAGGCGGTTTCCACCAGGATGCCCTGCGAGCGGTAGGCGGTCCGAAAGATAAGTGGATCTTCGGGTTCTTTAAATACGCGCTCAACGCGGCTGTACGCGGAAACCAGATCACGCGGTATCTGGTAGCTGATAATCGCATCTCCGGCCCTGTAGGTGTGCGGTCCGGCGAACTCCCTCGCCGTTCCTTGGGAACCAGCGGCGACTACAACGATCACGATAAAAATCAGGCGCGGGATCATCAGTAGGTGCGGTTGAAGGCTCTCCACATGCTGTTCTGCCACGTGTGTGGACTCAGATGCTCCAAACCGGTGGGTGCAAGCAGCAGCGGTGAGGCGAGCAGCGAGGTGAGGAAACGGTGCGGCGCGAAGATCGCGTTCAGGCCGACGATGTTCGGCACCGCATCTAGGGCGTTCATCGTCCAACCGGCCCACGTCGCTCCAGCCGAGGAGGCGATCGCCTTCGACGTCGTGAGATGAGTCGCGCCACCGTAACCGAACACTTCGAGGCCGCATGCTGAACCACCCGACTCGGCGAGGATTTTCAAGGCGTTCATCCCGATCTGCGCCCCTTGGCTGTGCAGATAAAGCGATGAGGTCGCCGGATCGATCCGCCCGAGAACTCCGGCGAGGTCGCGGCCCAGACTTGAAGTTCCGGTCAGCTTGCCGAGTGCGGTTTCGATGATATCCGCGAAACCACCGCGCGTCGGATTATGCGCCAGGATGAAGGATCGCCCGTCATAGTGGTTCAGCCCGTGGGTCACTGCTCGCTCGAGATCGTTCAATATTCCATTTTCAAAAATGCGCACAGAACCCTCGATCTCGAAACGTGTGATTCTCGTCACGCTCTGCCGTGCGTAGTTTCCAGTCGGCGCCCCCACCCGGTAAAACTGATGGGTGTCATGCCGCCACGCGTCGACGCCAGCGACGACTTGGGAAACGGTGTAGGCGACGGCGGCGCCGGTGACCGCTCCGCGAAGTCCGGCCCTCAGGGCGTCGGAGGTTCCT
>CAIUOU010000154.1 GCA_903900845.1 uncultured Opitutia bacterium | reverse complement strand
GCGTCCCTGCACCGTGCCGGTCGCGGCCTGCGCGAAGCCATCGGCGGCGGTGAGGGAGGCGAGCACGAAGGTCGCCAGGATGCGGACGGGCAGAAGGAGGCGGACGGCGGAAGTCACGGGGTAAGGGGATGCTTCGATGGGCGTAACTGGACAATGACCGGTTGGCAACCCGCCCACCTTCGCCGAGCCTGCGGCGGGCAGCCTCCGCAGGCTTTTTGCACCCTTTGCTGGCTGACGCCAGTCAGCCGGTGGATTTGGCCTGCCAGCCGCAGGCTCGGCGGAGGCTGGCGGAGAGGGGGGGATTCGAACCCCCGGTAGGTTTTTACGCCTACAACGCTTTAGCAAAGCGCCGCTTTCGGCCACTCAGCCACCTCTCCGGACAGTGCGGCGGAGCCAAACGCTGGTGCCTTAAAGTGCAAGGCGGATTTCCGCCTCAGTTTTGTTCCTCGTCCCCGTCGTCGTCCTCGTCGGGACGCTCCAGCTCGTCGCGGCACTCGGTGATGACACGCAGCCAGATCTCGCGGAGGTCGAAGAGACGTGCCCGCGCTTCCTCGCTCCAGACGGCCGCGGACCGATGGCGGCAGGTGTCGTCGTCGGCAAGCGTGGCCAGCGAGTTGTTGAGCGCTCCCAGCGCCCGCTTGAAGAGGCTTACTGCCATGGCGTAGTCGCCGAAGTCGAGGGCGTGCACCGCCTCGGTGGCTTGGCCGGCGCCGCGATGGAACGTCTGCAGGAGACGCAACGCGGCCGGGGGCGCCACACGCGCGGGATCGGCCGCCAAGGTCACCCAGGAGTGCTCGAGGCTCGCGTAGATCGCCTTGGTCGAGATGTAGACGGGATTCTTGTGCAGGGTGTAAACGTCATCCTCGGCCGTGGCCGAAGCGGATTCCTCGGCGGCGGCGCGGCTCTCATCCTCGGTCCAGCCTTCGCCTCCCCAGCCCATTTTCTCCGCGACAGCGTCGATGCGGTCAGGCTGTCCCCGTGCCGCCTCGTAGTGCCGCAGGTAGCGGCCCACCGCGTCGTCTTGGCCGCGCAAATAGCGCTCCCAGTCGAACTCCGTCCACGCCAGTTCGCCCTGTTCGTCCCACGGGCCCTCGGAACCTCCGTCCGATTCAAAGTCGCTCATCGATTATCGGCAACTGAGGGCCGCGTACCCCCGAACGCAAATAAAAATCCGGCAAGATTGACGGTTGAACGCGGCGCGGCCGCGCGTACGGTGGCATTTCATGGCAGAGGTCCATCACGCTACCGTCATCTTCAGCGGCCACGTGCAGGGCGTCGGTTTCCGCTTCACCACGCGGCAGGTCGCGCAGGAGTACGAAGTGGCGGGTTATGTGCAGAACCTCGCCGATGGCCGGGTACGGCTGGAGGCGGAAGGCGCCGAGGCGGAGGTGGAGGCCTTTCTGGGCGCGGTCGAGGAGCGCATGCACGGCCACATCCGCAAGGTGGAGCGTGCGACGGCCCGGCGGGCGCCGGTCTTCCGGGGCTTCGAAATCCGCTGAGGATGGGCGCACCGGGGCCAGAGGGAGCGGCGGGCGTGCCGCCCGCCATCGAGATCCGGGGACTGGTCAAGGATTTCGCGGTGGGTCTGCGCGGGCTGCGGTTACGGGCGGTGGATCATGTGTCCCTCACGGTGCGTCCGGGTGAGGTCTTCGGGTTGCTTGGTCCGAACGGGTCCGGCAAGAGCACGACCATCAAGTTGCTGCTGGGCCTGCTGGAGCCCACGGCGGGCGGATGCGCGATCTTCGGCGTGCCGAGCGGGAGGGTGGAGGCGCGCCGCGATGTCGGCTACCTGCCGGAGGCGCCCAATTTTTACCGGTTTCTCACCGGTCGCGAGCTGGTGACATTCTACGGGCGTCTGTGCGGCCTGGCGGGCTCGGGGTTGCGATCGAAGCTCGAGGAAGTGGTCGCGCTCGTCGGCCTCGCCGGTGCGGCCGACCGGCGCGTCGGGACCTATTCCAAGGGCATGCTGCAGCGCATCGGGCTCGCGCAGGCGCTGGTGCACGATCCGCGGCTGCTCATCCTCGACGAGCCGACCGCGGGCGTGGACCCCGTTGGCTCCGCCGAGATGGCGGAGCTGATCCTTGCGTTGAAGGCCCGCGGCAAGACGGTGCTGATCACCTCGCATCTCCTCGGCCAGATCGAGGAGCTCTGCGACCGCGTGGCGATCCTCGACCGCGGGGGACTGGTGGCGGAAGGTGAGGTAGCGGAACTTGCCGGGGCGACGGGCCGGCTTTCCTTCGAGACGGAGGTGCTGCCGCCGGAGGAGATCGCGGCGCTGCGCGCCTGGCTGGAGTCGCGCGGACGGCGGCTGGAGGCGGTGGCGCCGGCGCGGCGGCGGTTGGAGGAGGTCTTCCGCACGCACGTCGGGCGCGGGCCGCGGGATACGGAGGGTGGCCGGTGAACGCGGTGCGTTTTTCCGCGCTGCGCGCGTGGCTGATCGCAGGCAACACCCTGCGCGAGGCTTCGCGCCAGCGCTTCTTCCAGTTCCTGCTGCTACTCGCCCTCGCCCTCACGCTCGGCGCGAGGTGGTTGCGGGATTTCAACTTCGGCGCGCCGGAGCTGAAGTTTCTTGCCGATTGCGGTTTCGGGGCGATGGCCTTTCTCGGCGCGGCGCTCACCATTGCGGCGACCGCGCAGCTTTTCTTCAGCGAGGTCGAAAACCGCACCGCGCTCACCCTGCTGGCGAAGCCCGTGTGGCGGGCCGAGTTCGTGCTCGGAAAACTGCTCGGGGTGGCGGCGCTCTCGGCCGTTTTTTGCGCGCTGCTGACCGGACTGCTTTCGCTGACGCTGGCGTGGCGCGAGGCGGAACTGTCGCGGCTGTTGCCCGACGCGGTGGCGCCCGGCGGGGGAGTGAGTCATGCGATGGTGGCGCTGGGCGGCCTGATGCAGTGGTTGCGGCTGCTGGTTCTCGCGGCCTTCACGCTGCTGGTGGCGACCTTCGCGCAGTCGCAGCTCTTCTCCGTCGTGACGGGGTTTCTGATTCTCGTGGTGTGTCACCTGCAGCACCTGGCGCAGGATGCCTACGCCCGGGCCGGTTCGGCGGCGGGCCTGATCGCCAGCTCGCTCATTTCCTCGGTGTTTCCCGACTTCCAAGTGTTCCAACTCGCGGACTCGCTGGCCGCGGCGGACCTGCCGGCCACGGGTGACGTGTTGCGCGTCATAGTCTACGCCCTGAGCTACGCCGCGGCTGCGGCGGGATTGGCGGTCGTTAGTTTCCGGCGGCGGGAGATTTAGGAAACGCCGTTAGAGAAACCACGGATGAACACGGATAAAAATGGATGGGCTCCGGTTACGGGTGTGGCCGCGTCCGGTCCCCTCGATGCCCGCGGGTGCCATCCGGCTCCGCAGTCGCTCTCTTGGGCTCGGGTGCTCCCGTGATTTCCCGTCTGAAGAAAAGGTTGATTCGACTCGCGTCGACGCGTTGGGCCCTCATCGCGATGATTCTCGCTGGGTTGGCCGCGACGGGGGCGACATTGAGCTTCATCATCGCTCCGGTGCGCGAAGGCATGCGGGTGCGCCAGCCCGCCTTGCGACTGGACGCGTCCGGGGCGGGGCAGGGGGCGACGCTGGCGATCCTGGGTGGCTTTCGCGCGTTGGTGGCCGACCTCGCTTGGATCCGGATGTACGCGGTCTGGGAGCGGCGCGATCTCCCCGGTACGGAGACGCTGTTGCGGCTGGTGACCACGATCGACCCGCGCCCGGTCTACTTCTGGCTGAACGCTGCCCGCATCACGGCTTATGATTTTCCCTT
>CAIUOU010000153.1 GCA_903900845.1 uncultured Opitutia bacterium | reverse complement strand
TCTCGGCCCGGGAGACCGACGGTTGTGAAGTCTCGCCCGGGCCCCTGCCCGGGTTTCCCGGCGGACTGTTCGTCGCGATGTCGACGGACCGCACGTTCCACCTTTACGCGTGGGACGAGCTGGTGGCGGCGGCCCGCGCGGGCGCGCGCTGAAGGCCAAGGACCGGCGGCGTGCGTTACGGCCGGATTACGGGACGGTGATAGTTTGGCGACGTTGGCGGTTTCGCTTTGCGGCGCGGACGCGGGGAGCAGCCCTTGGCGGGATGCCCCTGCCGCGCCTTGTACCCGCCACCTCCTGGAACCATCTCTGGAGCTCTCCCGCGTTGCGCCCTTTGCAGACCCTTGTGCGCTCCGCGGAACGGGGTCCCCGGCCGGTTGTGGCGGAATCCTTCGCCCCGGGTCGCAGTCCGGCGGTGGAGCGATGCGGCGCGGCGGGACCACGGGCGGAGGTGCGCCGGGAGCCGGGCCGCGGTCGCGTGCCGACCATCGTCCTCGGGGGCTTTGTCCCCGACGCGGGCGAGCAGGTGTTCCTGCTCCGGCGTTTCCTGCTGTCCCGCGGCGACCTCTACGCGGTCGTGTATCCCAAGAACGGATTCTCCCTTGACCTGCTCTGCGCCCAGTTGGACGACCTGGTTGATGACCTGCGGGCCCGCGGCCAGCGTCCCGTGGTGCTCGCGGTCAGCTTCGGGGCGGGGCTCGCGCTGGAGTGGCTGCGGCGGACCCGGGAGCGGGGCGCGGAGGCGGAGTTGGCGGGCATTGTGCTGGTGAGCCCGGTCGCGTGCACGGCGGATCTCATCCCCCCGGCACCGGCGCGGCCGTCGACGCTGGTCGGGCGGGTGCTGAAGCCCTACTTTGATTCCCCGGGCGAACCGGCGGAGCCGGTGGTGGAGCGCTCCCGGCTGGTCTTTTCCCGCATGTTCGAGGCGGGGGCGCAGAATCGCGTGGCGCTGGCTCGCCTGATGTCGCGCCCGGAGATCGAGCAGCTTCACGGCGCCGTCATGGGAACGATCCGCGGTCTCACGGCCCGCGGTGCCTGGGAGCGGGTGCGGGCCTTCGGCGCGATGCGCTCGCCGCTGGAGTATTTCTCGCCCGCCTTGCTGCCGCTCGCGGCCGCGCCGGCCCTGGTGCTTTTCGCGGAGCGGGAGGACGCGATGCTCGAACCGGCCTCACCTACGGCCTTCGCCTTCCGGCGCGCGCTTCCCGCCTATTTTCCCGCGGGCTCGACCACGGAGGTCCGGGCCCGGCCGGGTTCGCCGCCCGTCCAGCACGCCTCGCTGATCTTCCACGTCGCCGAGTTCCTCGTGCCCTTGCGCGCCTTTTACGGCCGGCTCCCCGCGCCCGGGTTGCCCTTGGCGGCATGAGACGGCCCGAAGAGACCGCCGATGCTCCGCCCCCTCCGGCGTGGCCGCGGCGCCTGCTGGCCGGCGCGGTCTGGGGCCGGGCCCGCCAGCTCGAGCGACGTCTCCGGCGGCCGGGCGCCGCTGCGGCCGAGCAGGAGCGGATCTGGACGAATCTGGTGTCGCGGATCGCGGTCACCGCCCACGGCCGGGCCGCCGGGATCGAGGCGGGAATGTCGTACTCCCGGTTCCGTGCGTCGGTGCCGGTGCGCCGCTACGAGGACCTCGTGCCGTGGATCGAGCGCGCGAAGCGCGGCGAGCCCGGGGTGCTCTGGCCGGGGCGTTGCGCGCACTTCGCGGTCTCCTCGGGGACCACGGCGGGACGGACGAAGTTCATTCCCGTCACCGCGGAGATGCTGGCGCACTTCCGGCGCGCGGGATTGGACGCGCTCTGCCTGCACGCTCTCCGCCGGGGAAATCCCGGCGTGTTCCACGGGCGCCACTTGTTCCTTGGCGGCTCCACCGAGCTCTCACGCCTGCCGGAGGCCGCGCCCCGGCGCGCTTGGAGCGGCGATCTCAGCGGTATCTCCGCGCTGAACCTGCCGGGTTGGGCTGAACGCCACTTGTACGAGCCCGGGCGCGATATCGCCCTGATGGCGGACTGGCCGGCCAAACTCGATGCGATCGTGTCCCGGACGCGAGATCGGGACATCTCCCTGCTGGCCGGTATTCCCGGCTGGCTGTTGATTCTGGCGGAGCGGCTGCGGGTGGCCACGGGGAGGCCCAGCCTGCGCGCGCTCTGGCCGCGGTTGGAGTGCATCGTGCACGGCGGCGTTCCGCTGGGCCCCTTCGCGGACGAGTTGCGGGAGGCGACCGGGCCGGGAGTGGATTTCCATGAAGTCTACCCGGCCTCCGAGGCTTTTATCGCCGCACAGGACGGCGAGGCTGCCGCCGGTCTCCGCCTGCTGACGGACGCGGGCGTTTTTCATGAGTTCCTGCCCCTCGCCGATTTCAACGAGGAGCGCCTGGCGACGGCGGGGGGCGCGGCCCTGCGGTGCTGGGAGACCCGTCCGGGCGTCGACTACGTGCTCCTGCTCACGACTCCCGGCGGACTCTGCCGTTATGTGATCGGGGACGTGGTGCGTTTCGTTTCGACGGAGCCGCCGCGGCTGGTGTACGCGGGGCGCACGCGGTTGCAGCTGAGCGCCTTCGGTGAGCATGTGATCGAGAAGGAAGTCACCGACTCGCTCGCGCGGGCGGCTTCGCTGTTCGGCGTGGCGGTGGTGAACTTCCATGTCGCCCCGCGGTTCGCCTCGGGTCCGGGGGAGCGGGGGAGGCACGAGTGGTGGCTCGAGATCCGCGCGGCGGGGGGCGAGGTTTCGCCCGCCGCACTGGGCGCCGCGCTCGACGCGGGATTGCAGGCGATCAACGAGGATTATGAGGCGAAACGGCGCGGCGGCGGCCTGGAGGAGCCGATGGTGCGGTTGGTGCCTCCGGGGACCTTCGAGCTTTGGCTGCGCGCCCGGGGGCGTTGGGGAGGCCAGAACAAGATGCCGCGGTGCCGCAGCGACCGGGCGATCGCTGACGAACTGGCGCGACTCGCCGCCACGCAATGAGTCGTTCGCGTCACGGGAAGGTTAATTCGCGGTGGCCGGACCGGTCCGCCCTTGCTTCCCGCTCAGGTCACGACGGAGTCCTGCGCCCGTCAGCGTTCATTAAGGGTAGTCAGGTGCATACGGCGGGTCGCCCCTGGGGTTTAGGGGCGGCCCGCTCCACCGCGGCCGATGCGCCGGTCGCGCGTCACCGCCGCCGCTGGCATCTGTTGCTGCTGGCCTCGCTGATCGCCTCGTCCGCCGGCCGCGCGCTGGCGGATTTCGCCCGCGCCCTTGATTGCTACCACCACCGGCGCTTCTCGGAGGCTCGCGCGCTTTTCCGCGGGGTCGAGAACGCCCGGCCGGGAGATCCCGAGGTCGATTTTCACCTTGGACGGCTCGCGCTGTGGTTCGACGACGCCGACGAGGCCCGTCACCGGCTGGAGCGCGCGGTGGCCGCCCGCCCCGCGGACGCCCGCCTGCGGCACGCGCTGGGCGACGCCTTCGGGCTGCTCGCCCAGCGGGCCCCGCTCGTCTCGAAACCCCGCTGGGCGCGGCGTTGCCGGGAGGAGTATGAACGCGCGATCGCCCTTGACCCCCGCACCGTGGAGGCGCGCTGGAGCTTGCTCGGTTTCCTCGCGATCGCTCCCCGTCTGGCGGGCGGTTCGCTGGAGCGTGCGCGGGAGCAGGCGGCGGAGATCGCGCGCTTGGATCCGTTGGAGGGCCGAATCGCCCGGGGCACCCTCGCCCTCATCGAGGGCGCGCCCGCCGCGGCGTTCGCCGAGTACGACGAGCTGCTGCGCCGGGACCCCGATCATTTCGTCGCTCTCTACCAGATCGGCCGCTGCGCGGCCCTGAGCGGCCGGGAGGTGCGACGGGGCATCGAGGCGTTGCGGCGGTGCCTGGAGCTTTCCCCGCCTGCGGGCGAGAACCGGCCCGGCCACGCGCACGTCCACCACCGCCTGTCGGAATTGCTCGAGCGCGACGGGCAGGCCGCGGCGGCGGCGGTCTCCCGGGACGCGGTCCTCCGGCTGGAGCCTGATTTCCGGCCCGGCAAGACCGCGCTGCGCAACTGACGCGGCCGCCGCTTGGCCGGCCGTCACGTGATCGTCACCGGAGTGGCGGATTCGCGCCTTCCCCGGGCACGGGTCCCGCGCTTGACTCCGCGGACCTCTCGCGACGCGTTCGCGGGGCCTTTGCGTCTACGTCTCTCCCCTCCGACTTTTCCCGCATGACCTTCTCCATCACCGAGCTCGAGCACGAGGCCGATCGGTTGCTCCGGGCGCTCCTGCACGTCGAGTGCGACCCGCGGGGACGGAAGTGGAACCACGAGACCTGCCTTGGGATCGCCCCGCTCACACTGGAGATCAACCGGCTCAAGGCCGAGCGCGGCGCCGTGCTGCTCGCACACTCCTACGTCGACCCGGAGATCACCTACGGAGTGGCTGACCACCGCGGTGATTCCTACTTCCTAAGCCTGCGGGCCCGCGAGTCGCGCGCGCCGGTGATCGTCTTCGCCGGGGTCGTGTTCATGGCCGAGACCGCGAAAATCCTGTGCCCGTCCGCGGAGGTGTTGGTGCCCGACCGCGGCTCCGGGTGTTCGCTCGCCGACTCGCTCACCGCCGCCGACCTTCGCCGGCTGAAGGCGATGCACCCCGACGCCGCCGTGGTCTGCTACATCAACAGCACCGCCGAGGTGAAGGCCGAGTCCGACGTGTGCGTCACCTCCGGCAACGTGCACGCGATCATCGCCGCGTTGCCGCAACCGAAGGTTCTCTTCGTGCCGGATCGCCTGATGGGGCAGAATGTCCGGACCGAGCTCCACCGGCGCGGGGTGGAAAAAGAGATCATCACCTCCGACGGGACCTGCATCGTGCACGAGGAGTTCGGGCTGGCGGAGATCGCGGAGGCGCGGCGGCAATTCCCCGGTCTGCGGGTGGTGGCGCATCCCGAGTGCGCACCGGAGGTGGCGGCCGCCGCGGATTTTGTCGGCAGCACCGGCGGCATGATGAAGTACGTCCGGTCGACGGGGGCGCCCTACTTCCTGATGCTCACGGAATGCGGTCTGGTCGGCCGTCTGGAGGTGGAGGCGCCGGAGAAGCGCTTCGTCGCCGGCTGCCGGCTCTGCCCCTACATGAAGCTCAACTCGCTGGAGAAAATCCGCCAATGCCTCGCCGCTCCTGCCCCCGGGCAGATTGTCTCGGTCGAGCCCGGCGTTGCCCGGCGGGCGGCTCGCTCCCTGGAACGGATGTTTGAGCTGAGCCCCGTTGACTGACTTTCCATGATCACTCCGCGCACCGACCATCTCATCGACCTGGCTCTCGAGGAGGACCTCAGTCTCGGCGACCTCACCAGTCGTGCGATTTTTCCGCCGCGCCATCGCTCCCGGGCGGTGATCGAGGCGCGGGCATCGCTGGTGATTTGCGGGCTCGAGGTGGCCGCGCGGGTGTTAACCCGGGTGGATCCCGCGCTGCGGGTGCGGCCTCTCGTTGCCGACGGTGCCAGGGTGCGGAGCCGGCAACCCGTGCTGCGGGTGGCGGGGCCGACCGCGTCGCTGCTCGCGGCGGAGCGCACCGCGTTGAATTTCCTGCAGCGCCTTTCCGGGATCGCGACACTATCCGCGGCCTATGCCGCCGCCGTGGCCGGGACCGGCGTCCGGGTGGTCGACACCCGCAAGACCATTCCCGGCTGGCGGGCGCTGGAAAAGGCGGCGGTGCGTTGCGGCGGGTGTTGCAACCACCGCTCGTCGCTGGGGGAGCATGTGCTCATCAAGGACAATCACATCGCCGCCGCCGGATCCATCGGGCGCGCCGTGGCGGCGGCACGGGCGGCGGCGCCGCACGTCGCGCGGGTTGAGGTCGAGGCTGGTTCCTTGGCGCAGGTGCGTGCCGCCGTGACGGCGGGAGCGGAGGTTATCCTGCTCGATAACCTGACGCCGACGCAGGTCGCGGCCGCCGTGCGTTTGATCGCGGGACGCGCGCGAGTCGAGGTATCGGGCGGGATCACCCTCGGCAACGTCCGTGAGTATGCCCTGCCGGGCGTGGATGTGATCAGTGTCGGCGCGCTCACGCATTCCGTGCCGGCGGCGGATCTGAGCCTGGAGATCATTGAAGCTGAACCGGGGTGACGGGGTTTTTAACCACGGATGAACACGGATGGACACGGATCAGCGGGGCTCGGTGTAGCCGCGGCCGCCCGCCGCGGACCATGCGGAGCTGATGCAGGCCGATGGCTTCTCCGAAGAGAGCGGACTTTAATCGCGAATTTCACAGGCCGCGCACAGACACGCATCCATGGCGGGTTCGAAGGGGGTCGCGCCAAAAATTCGGAAGCGACAGGATCGAGCGGGGGTAAATGTGGAACGCAGGAAAGCGGGAACGATGGGGAGGGACCGTCATGCGCGTGATCACGACCGACTGTTTGGTGATCGGGGCCGGGCTCGCGGGGAGCGCCTATGCGCTGCAGATGGCCGCCTCCGGCTTCACGGTGGAAGTGCTGGCGCTCGGGGATCCGCAGGACTGCAACTCCGACTGGGCGCAGGGCGGGATCGTCTATGATGCGGAGGGTGATCCCGGGCTTCTGGCGGCTGATATCACCACCGCCAGCGACGGGGCGGCCAACCCCGCGGCGGTCGCGCAGCTGGTGAAGGATGGTCCGCGCGCCGTGGAGGAGATCCTTCTCCGCGGCGCGCAGGTGGAATTCGACCGGGATGCAGCGGGCGCGTTGGATCTGACGAAGGAAGGCGGGCACTCGTCGCGGCGCATCATCCACGCGGCGGATCGCACCGGGCACGCGATCCTTTCGGCGGTGGCGCGGCAGGTCTCCGCCTCCTCGCGGATCACGCGTCGCGCGGGCTGGGTGGCGGTGGACCTCCTGACCCTTTCGCACAACGCGGAGGACGAGTCGCGCCGCTACGAACCGCTGACGTGCTTCGGGGCGTACGTGCTGGATCCGATAGCGGGAGAGGTTGCCGCGGTCGTCGCGCGCAAAACCGTGCTGGCGACTGGCGGGATCGGGCAGGTCTACCTGCATTCGACCAACCAGCCGGGGAGCGTCGGGCACGGGGTCGCGATGGCGTACCGTGTGGGCGCGCGCCTGATGGACCTGGAGTATGTGCAGTTCCATCCGACGGTTTTCGCGCGGGAGGGCGCGCCGCGGTTCCTGGTGACGGAGGCGTTGCGCGGGGAGGGCGGTGTCTTGGTGAACCTGCGGGGGGAACGGTTTATGGACGCGGTGCATCCGCGCGGCTCCCTGGCGCCGCGTGACATCGTGGCCCGCGCGATCCACCGGGAGCTGGCGGCGAGCGGCGATCCGCACGTGTGCCTTGATCTCGGGGGGCTGGAACGGGATTTCATCCGCCGGCGGTTCCCCGGTGTGCACGCGAAATGCCTTGGGCACGGGGTGGACATCACGCGCGAGCCGATCCCGGTGGTGCCGGCGGCGCACTTCCTCTGCGGCGGCATCCATGCCGATCTTCGCGGCCGGACCAGCGTGCGTGACCTCAACGCGATCGGGGAAACGGCGTGCACCGGTCTCCATGGCGCCAACCGGCTGGCCAGCACTTCGCTGCTGGAGTGCCTCGTGGCGGCGCGAGCGGCGGCGGGTGCCGACGTGCAGGACCTTGCCGCCGGTCCGATGGCGTCACCGCCGCGGCCCCGGGCTTGGGAAAGCCCCGGCCGGGAGGCCGACCCGCTGCTGGTCCGGCAGGATTTGTTGCAGGTCCGGCACACGATGTGGAATTACGCGGGTATCGTCCGTTCGTCCCGTCGCCTCAGCCGCGCCCGGCGCATCCTGCTGGAATTGCGCGAGGAGGTCCACGGTTTCTACCGCGGCTGCCGTCTCACCCCGCAACTGATCGAGCTTCGCAACGCCGTCCAGACCGCGCTCTTGGTGGTGCACGCGGCGGCCCTGAATCCGCGGAGCCGCGGCTGCCATTTTATCGAGGAGGAGCATGGTCGGGAGGGACCGCGGGGGTAAAAAAAAGCCGGCCCGCGATCGGGCCGGCGACTTTCCGTTGGGCCGCCATGCGGTGGCCGGTGTCTTCAGAGTTTCCAGCGTACGCCGAAGTTGGCCGAGACCCCGTATTCCTCGAATTGCACAAACCGGGCCCCGTTCTTGCCGAAGTACACGCGGAACGGTTCGTCGGTCAGGTTCAGCAACTCGGCGTAAAGGTCCCAGTTGCGGCCGAGCCGGTAGTTAACCGAGACGTCGATCTGCCGGTGGTCGTCGACCCAGCGGTCGGTCGCGGCGTCGCCGCCGAGGGGTTCGTCCTCCCGCAGGCGCGGCGTGCGGAAATTGAGCGCGGCGCGCATGAAGAAATTCCCGCGCTCGAAGGTCAGCGCGAGGTTGCCGATCTCCCGCGACTGGCCGATGAAGTCCAGGGTCTCGCCGGGACGGGTCGGGTAGGTCGCGCGGCTCGCGGTGCGCGTGTAGTTCGCCATCAGGCCGAGCCCGTTGAAAGGGGCGGGCAGGGAGCGGAGCTGCTGCTGCCAGGCTAGCTCCAGACCGTTGATGCGGCCTTTCGGGCCGTTCACGAAGGTCGTCAACATGTAGCCGGTGGCGGGGTCGCCGCCTGGAATCTCCCGCTGGTAGGTGAAGTTGGAGATGTCCTTGCGGAAGACCGCGGCGGAGACGAGGCCCAGCGAAGGCAGGTAGCGCTCCACCGACGCATCCCAGTTGACCGACTCCAGCGGGAGCAGCCGCGGGTTGCCCTCGGTCACGCGGCTGGCGGTCTGGTTGACGGTGCGGCGCAGGGCGCTGTCGTCGAAGGAAGGACGGGCGAGCGAGTTGCTCCACGAGGCGCGGAGAACGGTCTGCCGGTCGAGGTCATGCCGGAGATGGATCCCGGGCAGGAGGTTCTCGTAGCTGCGGCCGCGGCTCACGGCGCGGACGGTCGTGCCCGCGAGTTCGTTGCCGCGGTTCTCGTACTGGGTGCGCTCCAGGCGGGCACCGGCGAGGACTTGGAGCCGCCCGAAGGTGGCGCCCCCCATGAGGTAGCCGGCGCTCACGTCCTCGGTGGACTCCCAGTCGTCCTGGGTGCTCTCCGCCAGCAGGCGGGTCGGAGTGAACGCGCTCCGGTTGGAGGAGAAGGCTTGCAGCACCTTCGGGGTGCTGGCGCGGTAGCCGGAGGAGAAGAAGGGGTAATCGGCGTTGGTCTGGCCTTCCAACATGGTGGCGAACGTGAAGGAGGCGGGAGCGGCGTGGTCGATGGTCTCATTGCTGGCCGACTTCTCCTTCCCGCGGAACTGGAAGCCGAATTTCACGTAGGCGGGAGCGTCCCCCAGTCGCAGGCTCCGGCGAGCGTTGGCGCCGAGGTTCGTCTCGGTCTCCGCGCCCGGGGAATTAACCAGGCGGAAGCGGCTGATCTCGGTGTAGAGCGAGGGATCGGAGATGTTGGCGCCCGCGACGTTGAACGTCGGCGCGTACAGGCCGGGCGCGAAGGAATAGGTCCACGTGCTGGTGCGGGCGGCCTTGCGGAAACGCACCGTCAGCTCGTCCGGCCGCTCCTCCTCGCCCTTGGACCAGCCGGCGCGGCCGTCCAACTGCCAGGGGCCGATCGTCTTCTCGAAACCCGCGACCGTCGCGATGATGCTCTGGTCCTTCTGGCGGTAGCGCATGTCGTGCCGCTCGCGCCGGAGGTTTGTCACCGTCGCGCCGTTCGACGAGAGCGCCGCCACCGTGCCCTCTGCGAACGGCAGGGTGTAAACGTAGCGGATCTCGTGGTCGTTGAACTGGGAGAAGGTGCCGCGCAGGTAGATGCTGGTGCCGGCATCGGGCCGGTACTCGAGGGCGGAACTGGCGCCGTAGCGTGTGCGGGTGATCTCATACTCGCGGAACGCCGCTCCCAGCAGCAGCGGGGCGGTCGTGCCGGCCGGAGCCCCGGGAACCGGTCGCGCCTCGTAGCCACCGTCCTCCTCGAAATTGTTCGTGGCGAAGCGGCGGGCCTGCCAGTTGGGCGAGAAAATGAAGCCCACCTTGCCGTCGGCGAACCGGTCCGCGTAGGTGAAGCTGAACTTGCTGCTGTGGCGTTCCGCCAGGTGGTTGTACTGGCCTTGCGCCGTAGCCTGGATCTGCCGGCCTTCCGCGTCGAACGCGCTGCGGGTCCGCACGTTGATGCTTCCTCCCAGGCCGTCCGCGTCCATGTCCGGCGTGGGCACCTTCGTCACCTCCACCGCCGCCAGCGCGTCCGTCGGGAGCACGTCCAGCGCGACGACGCGGTCGCCACGCTCGGGCGTGGCGAGGGAGACTCCGTTCAGCCGCACGCTGTTCAGGTCGGGCCGGATCCCGCGAACCACGATGAAACGCCCTTCGCCCTGGTCGCGGTAGAGCGCGAGTCCCGGGATGCGCTGCATCGTCTCCGCGACATTCTGGTCCGCAAAGCGGCCGATTTCGTCCGAGGCGATGATGCTCGTGAGCGTGTCGGCGGCGCGCTGCTGGTTGAGCGCGCGCGCGGAGCCCACCGTGCTGCCGGTGATCACGAATTTCTCAAGCGCGACCACGTCGCCCCCGAAGGCCACGTCGAGCCGCGTCGCGCGGCCGTCCTCGACCGCGATTTCGCGCGGAACCTCCGCGTAGCCCACGTAGCTGAAGAGCAAGCGGCGGCGACCGGCTGGCACTCCGGCGAGCGCGTATTCGCCCGCCGCGTCGGCGAACGCCACGAGCGCCGTGCCTTCGACCGTCACGCGGGCGCCGGCGAGAGCGAGCCGCGAGGAGCCGTCGGTGACGCGGCCGGCGACCGAGCCGGCGGCGGCCGCGGCGGCCGCGGGGAGCAGGAGCGCGGCGGCCAGCCGGAGCAGGCGGCGCGCGGGGAGGGGGAGGTTTGGGCGGAGGTGCATGGTGTTTGGTGGACCGGGTCGCGCACACGCGCGGTACGGTGCGGAGCGAGGCGAGTCTGGCCCGCTGGCGGAGGTCAATCCGCGGTCCGCTTTGACGCCCAGTTGTCACGCGGCCGTCACGGAACCGTCACAAACGCATCACGAAAAAAGATACATACGACCGTCACCGTGTTGTCACGGATGTTACAACCCCGTGACGCGGGTGTTAAGTCGGCGTGGCGGCGGCGCATTCCCGTTGATCATGGTCGCGTGGGCGTTGCGGTGGCGGCATGGTCCCGCCCGCCCGCGTCCTTTCCCTTGTCATCGCCGCCTGCGCGGCAGTGCTGTCCGCCGTGTCCCCGCGGCTTGCCGCCGCCGAAGCGGCGGGTTTCGTCACGGGACGGGTGGTGAGCGCGGAGACGGGCGCGGCGGTGGCCGGGGCCAGCGTGGCGGTGGCCGGTGGCGCGCCGGTGACCACAGACCTGGAGGGCGCCTTCCGTCTCGGGGTCGCGCCCGGGTTTCTCACCCTTACGGCCTCGAAAGCCGGCTTCCGCGCGACGGAGGTCACCGGCGTGATCGTGGTGCCTGGCGCGGTGGTGCAGACTGATGTCGCGCTCCGTGCGGCGGAAGAGGCGGTGGTGCGGATGGAGGCGTTCTCAGTCTCCGCCGAGGTCGTGCAGACCTCGGGCGCAGGCCTGCTCGGGTTGCGCCAAAAGGCGGCGGCGGTGAGCGACGCGATCGGCTCCGACCAGATGAGCAAGCTCGGTTTCGGCACCGCTGCGGCCGCCATGAAGGCCGTGACCGGCGCCTCGGTCGTCGGCGGCAAGTATGTCTACATCCGCGGGCTGGGCGAGCGGTACAGCTCGACCATGGTGAACGGCGTCGAGGTCCCGAGTGCCGATCCCGACCGCCGCGCGGTGAACATGGACATGTTCCCGAGCGACCTGGTCGACGCGATCGTGACCACCAAGACCTTCACCCCCGACAAGCCGGGCAACTTCACCGGCGGCAGCGTCGACCTGAAGACGAAGGAATTTCCCGACCAGTTCATGTTCTCGGTCTCGTCCTCGCTGGCGCATAACTCGGAGACGACCCGGCAGGACTTCCTCGGCTCAGGCGGGCCCGGCAATACCTGGGGACGCGACGACGGCTCGCGCTCGCTGCCCGCGGCGGTGGCCGGCCGGCGTATTCCGGTGCGATTCACGTCGCCGACCGTCGACGCGGAGATCGGCGAGCTCACGCGTGCGTTCACCCCGGCGATGGCCCCGGTGCGCCGCTCGGCTCCGCTTAATCGCAGCTTCGCGGCCGCGCTGGGCGGCCAGGCGCCGCTCTTCGGCCGCAAGTTCGGCTACGCCGCCAGCCTCTCCTACGATCGCGCTTTCTCCAGCTACCGCGGCGGCGTGCTCGGGCGCTACGAGCGCCAGGGCGTTAACTCGCCCTCGCTTGCCCCGCTGGTGCAGCTTTCGGACGCGCGCAGCGAGGATGACACGCTGATCGGATCCCTCCTGAACGTCGCGTACCAATTCTCGCCGGAGCAACAGGTGAGCGTGAACGGCATGTACAACCAGTCGGGCAACGACCTGGTGCGCCGGCAGGAGGGCATCAACGTCTCGGGCGGCGGCATCAGCGAGACCGAGGTGTTCGAGACCCGCACCCTGCGGTACACGGAGCGTTCCCTGCGTTCACTGCAGCTCACGGGCAAGCACCTGTTCCCGGCCTGGCGTGATGCCCGCCTGCAGTGGAGCCTCACCCGGGCCAGCACCACGCAGGATGAGCCCGACACCCGCTACTTCTCCACCTTCCGCACGCCGGACGGCGCGCAGTTCTTCGAGGCCTCGGGTCTGCCGCGACCGGCGCGCTATTTCCGGGACCTGCGCGAGGACCGGGACGATCGCAGCATTGATCTCACGGTGCCGGTGGCCGGCCCCGCCGGCCGCGCGACGCTGCTGAAAGCCGGCTTTGCCTGGGCGCTCACCGAGCGCGGCTTCAACGAGCGGCTCTTCGAGTACAACAGCACGGTGCTGCGTTACGACGGCAACGACGCCGCCTTTCTCCGGGCCTCCCAGGTGGGCCAGGTGGACCCGGTCACGGGTCGATTCCGGCCCAGCCAGCTCTACCTCGTGGAGTCCAGCGCGCTCGGCAACAACTACCGCGGCGAGCTCGAGGTCGGCGCTTGGTACGCGATGGTCGACGCCCCCCTCACGCGGTCGCTGCGGGTCATCGCCGGGGCGCGGCGTGAGTCGACGGCGCTCGAGGTGCGCAGTTTGGACCCGCGCCGGCGCGCGGGTCGTCTCGACAACGAGGACGTGCTCCCCTCGGTGAGCGGTGTGCTCACGCTGGGCGAGCGCATGAACCTGCGCGCGGCGTTCACCCGCACGGTCGCGCGGCCGAATTTCCGCGAGATCGCCGACTACACCTCCTTCGAGTTCGTGGGAGACTTCGTCTACATCGGGAACCCGGCGCTGCGGCGCACGCGGATCACCAACCTCGACCTGCGCTGGGAATGGTTCCCGCGCCGCGGCGAGATCGTCGCGGTGAGCGTCTTCGACAAGCGCATGACCGACCCGATCGAGCGGGGTGTCTTCTCGGTGGTGAACAGCGGTGAGCTGCAGTTCCAGAACGCGCCCGACGGCCGCGTGCGCGGCGTCGAGTTCGAAGCCCGCAAGGGTCTGGGTTTCCTCGCCCCGTGGCTGCAGCCGTTCTCGGCTGGGTTAAACTACACGTGGGTGGAGTCGGCCGTGACCATCACGCCTGAGGAGCTGCGTTTCATCCGCTTCTACGAGCCCGGCGCCGGGAGCACGCGGGAACTCACCGGCCAGTCCCCGTTCATCGTCAACGTCGACCTTTCCTACCGCAACGCCGACACGGGCACGACGGTGAGCGTGTACTACAATCTCTTTGGCCGCCGTCTCTCGCAGGTGAGCCCACCCGGCACCCCGAACGTCTACGAGGAACCCTCGCCGACCCTCGACCTGATCCTCGGCCAGTCGTTCGGCCGCGGGTGGAAGGCGAGTCTCTCGGCGAAGAACGTCCTGAATCCCGCCGCCGAGGAGACCTACACGTACCGCGGCCGGGACTACCTGCGCTCCTCCCGCGTGCGCGGCATCACCACCTCCTTCGGCGTCACGTACTCGTTCTGAGCCTCGGTGCGCCGGTCCTCCCTTTTTCCATCCAACCCATGAAGCAACTGAAGCTACTGCCACTGCTCGCGACGCTTGTCGCCCCCGCGGCCCTCCTCGGCGCCGACGTGCTCGTCAACGCCAACATCACGTCCAGCCGCAGCTGGACCAAGGACAACACCTACATCCTCGACGGCCGCGTCTTCGTGACCGACGGCGTCACCCTCACCATCGAGGCCGGTACGGTGATCAAGGGCAAGGCCCGCGCCGCCCAGGATGCCTCCGCGCTCGTCATCGCCCGCGGCGGCAAGATCAACGCCAGTGGCACCGCCGCCGCGCCGATCGTCTTCACCGCCGAGGCCGACAATCTGAACGGCAACCTCGGCCAGAGCGACCGCGGCCTCTGGGGTGGCGTCGTCATCCTCGGCCGCGCCCGCACCAACACCGCCTCCGGGCAGGGCAACATCGAGGGTATCCCCACCACCGAGCCACTCGGCCTTTACGGTGGTTCCGACGACAATGACAACTCGGGCGTCTTCCGCTACGTCTCCATCCGCCATGCGGGTTCGCTCCTTGGTCCCAACAATGAGCTCAATGGCCTCACCATGGGCGGCGTCGGCGCCGGCACCACGATCGAATACGTGGAGGTGTTCGCCAACGCCGACGATGGCTTCGAGTGGTTCGGCGGCACGGTCAACGGCAAGTACCTCGTCAGCGCGTTCAACGACGACGACGCCTTCGACTGGGACGAGGGATATCGCGGCAAGCTCCAGTTCCTCTTCACCATCCAGGATCCGTCGGTGGGCAACCACGCCTTCGAGTCCGACGGCGGCACCACCCCCGAGGACGGCACGCCCTACGCGATGCCCACGGTGTACAATTACACCGCGATCGGCTCCGGCGCCACGGGCGCGAACGCGCTGAGCATCGGGCCCATCTTCCGCGACAACACCGGCGGCAAGGTCTTCAACTCCATCTTCCACGATTTCCGCGGCTACGCCTGGCGCATTGAGACGGAGAGCGCGCAGCGCGAGGACAGCTCGAAACGCCTCGCGGCGGGCGACATCGTGATCGCCAACAACCTCTTCGGCACCTTCGGGGTGGGCACGACCGCCACCTCGCTCTTCCTCGCGCCGAACGCGACTTCCGGCGGACCCGCCCCGACCTCCAATTACACCGTCGAGCACATCACCGGCGCCGCCCGCCAGAACCGCATCAACACCGACCCGCAGTTCGTGAACATCAGCCGGGCCCGCGACGGAAAGCTCGATCCCCGCCTCAAGACGGGAAGCCCCGCGCTCCTCGGCGCCGCGACGCCGCCCAATGACGGATTCTTCACTGCCACGACCTACCTCGGCGCCTTCACCACTGCGGGAAACTGGGCGTACGGCTGGACGAAGCTGGGCCGCGATGGCTACTTCGACGCCGCCAGCGCGCAGGGCGGCTCCACCGGAGCCAACGTGGTCGTGAACTCGGGCTCGACCACCAAGCTGAGCAACCTCTCGACCCGTCTCACCCTCGTCCAGGGAACCACCGCGTTCCCGGGATTTTACCTCAACGGTAACCAGACCCAGACCGTCATGATCCGCGCCGTCGGCCCCGGCCTCGCGCAGCTGGGTCTCCAGAATATCGTGGCCGACCCGGTGATGGAGCTCTTCTCCGGTTCCACGAAGATCGGGGAGAACGACGATTGGTCCGGTACGCAGGCCGCGCAGCTCGCCTCCCAGGTCGGCGCCTTCCCGCTGCCCGCGGGAAGCAAGGACGCCGTCATCATCGCCACCCTCCCGCCGGGCGCCTACACCTTGCAGGTCGCCGGCAAGACCGGCGGCGGTGAGCTGATCATCGAGGTCTACGAGATCGACTGAGTGCACTCCGGTCCCCGGGCCGTCCGCGCCGCGCGCGGTCGGCCCGGGATGGCACAGGAAACTGTCACACGTTCGTAACACGAACGCCTTGGGTCCGTAACATCGGTGTCACACGATGGTCACCGATGCCCGCCACCACAACTTTCCGCCGCACATCACCTGCTTGGGCCCGGCTCCTGGCCGTTTCGCTCGGTTGCGCCGCCGTCTTGCCTTTGCCGGCCGCCGATAGCGGTGCGCTGCTCGACGCCCTGATTCGCAAGGGAATCCTGACGAATCAGGAAGCTGAGGACATCCGCGCCGACCTCGTGCGGGATAGCAACACCATCCCCTCCCAGGCGATGGCCGGAGGCAAATCCACCGACCGCCTCTCGGTGGGAATGCGCATGCAGCTCCAATACGCGCACATCGACACCACGATCAATGGTGCGGCCGTGAAGCCGGTCTATGTCGACCAGCCCTTCACGCGCCGGATTTATTTCACGCTCAAGGCAAGCGTCGGAGGGGACTGGGGTGCCCAGTTCACCTGGGACTTCGCATCGAGCTATTACGACGACGCCTTCATCAGCTGGGTGCCGAACCCCGATCTCCAGTTCAATTTCGGCCTCCGCAAGGTGGCCGTGGCCTACGAGGAGCGTTTCTCGAGCGGTAACCTCAAGGGCCTGGAGCGTTCCGGCGCCACGCGGTACTTCGTCGAGGGCAACAACGGCCGGCGGCTAGGCGCCGCCAGCTACCGCATCGGCGCGTTCCTCGACGGTAAAAAGGAGATCACTCCCACGACGAACCTGATCTACACCGCCGCCGTCACCGACCCGGAGCGCGGGGAGACCGCCGCCGACGCCGCCTCCGCGGGCGATGGCGCCAACAACCGGGTCGCCCTGTGGGGCACACTGGGCCTCTATGGCAAATTGCCGGAGAACGCGTACTGGACGGCCGGGGTCGGCGTCGGCTTCCAGCCCGACCGCGGCGGCTGGGGCACCACCAATTTCGGGCGTGGTCATGACCTGACCCTCTATTCGGTCTACTTTGACCTGCAGTCCGGGCGGTTCGGCCTGATGAGCGAGTACCTGATGGCTGACGTGGAGCGGGGCGCGTCGGCGACGCGCGACGCCAAGCCGTCGGGATTCTTCATCATGCCGACGCTCTATCTGAGCGAGACCTTCGAAGCGGTGGTCCGCTACACGGCGGTGAACTCGGACGGGCGTGGTCTGCAGATGGGCGATGTGATGCGTTCGGCGCCTTCGGGCGGCACGATGAACAAGTTCGACGAGTGGTACGCCGGGGTGAACTGGTACCTGCGCGGGATCGACCTGCGCGTTCAGCTGGGCGCCATGTCCGGCAAGACCAAGGAGACCGTCGCCGGCGCTCCGGCCGAGGCCAAGGCTGTCGGCGCGCGTTCCCAGCTCCAGGTGCAGTTCTGAACATTTTCCTCAAACTCCCTTACTCACCATGAAAGCACTCCTGTCCATCGTCGCGGCCCTTTGCGCCGCTTCCCATGTCTCGGCCCAGAAACTCGTGATCAAGGGCTCTGATACCCTGGGCGCCAAACTCGTGCCGACCCTCGCCGAGGAGTACAAGGCGCGTAATCCCGGGGTCTCGTTTGAGATCGCGGCCGAGGGATCCACCACCGGAATTTCCGCGATCATCGACGGCACCGCCCAGATCGGGATGAGTTCCCGGCGCGCGCGCCCCACCGAGGTCTCGGCCGCCACTGCCAAGGGGGTTTCCCTGAAGCCCTTGATCGTGGCCTATGACGGCATGGCCGTCATCGTGAACGCCAAGAACCCGATCGCGAATCTGACGCTCCGCCAGGTCGAACAGATCTTCACCGGAGACGTCACCGACTGGTCGGCGGTCGGTGGCCGGCCGGGCAAGATCTCCGTCTATACCCGCAACACTTCCTCGGGCACTTACTCCGATTGGAAGGATCTCGCGATGAAGAAGCGGGACTACGCGCGTTCCTCGCAGAAGATGGCCGGCAACGAGCAGATCGCCGCCGAGGTTGCCAAGAACCCGAACGGAATCGGCTACGTGGGGCTGGCCTACCTCAAGGCCGAGGGCATCAAGGTCGCATCCATCGATGGGGTCATGCCCTCCAAGGAGACCGTTTTGGCCAAGAAGTACGCCTACGCCCGGCCGACCTTCTACTACACCAACGGCGAGCCCGCGGGGGAGGCGGCCAAGTTTATCGCCTTCACCCTGGGCGAGGCCGGCCAGCGGATCTCAGAGAAGATCGGTTTCGTGCCGATCAAGTAGGTTCTGTCACAGGAATGTAACACCGGCTCGCTTGACCGTTGGCGGGCGGGCCGGCGTCGTGGCCGCAGCGCGCCGTGTCCCAATTGAGCTCATCCGCCTCCGCCCCCACGCCGCAGTTCCCGATCCACAAGCGGCGGCTGCGGTTTCTCGGGCTCACCGTGGAGGATTGCATCAAGTCGTTCTTCGGCGGCAACGCGCTCATTTCGGTGGTGGTGCTGGGTCTCATCACCTTTTTCCTGGTCAAGGAGGGCGCCGGTTTCCTCGGTCAGAACCGGCAGAACCTCGCGATCTACCGCCTCGCCGGCCTTGAGTTCGTCGACCACTTGCGCCGTCAGTCCGAGGACCACACCGCGCTCACCCGGTACCTCTCAGATCTACGGTTGCGGACGCTCAACCAATGGACTGGTCCGGGCGGGCTAACCCTCGAGGCGGCCAACGCTCGGCTCGCGGAGTTCGACGATTACGCCGCCCGGTTCGGTGACGCCGCCGATCCCCTGCGCGGGATGGTCTCGGACCTCTCCGAGGTGGCGACGGCGATCAAAACGAAGTTCCTGGTCAACGAGGATAAGAAAGAGGAGCGGCGGCAGCTGTTGGCGGAGGGCAAGGTGGCGGAGGCCGGGGCGGTGGTGATCACTGCGGTGGATTTCCCGGCGGAGCTGCGGCCGTTGCGGGATAGCCTGCCCGCCTACCGGGAGGCCAACCGGGAGTTCTCCACCCGCCTGGGCGCGCTGCTTGCAGCGGCGCCGCGACTGCCGGAGCCGGAACTGCAACGGAGGATGGATCGTTTCGCGGAGCTGGGCCGCACCTACGTCGCCACGTTCCCGGGGATCGAGCGCGACCTTGCGGTCTGGGACCACGCCCGGCCCGTGTCCGCCGCGGAGGCCTTCACCGCGTTCATCTTCGGCCGGCAGTGGCTTACCGCGAGTTTCTGGCAGGACTGGTACGGGGTGGTTCCGCTTTTGACCGGATCGTTCCTGGTGGCGCTCGTGGCCCTCTCGCTCGCGGTTCCGCTGGGGGTGGGCGCGGCCGTGTACGTCAACCAGATCGCCTCCCAGCGCGAGCAGCGTTTCATCAAGCCCGGGATCGAGTTCATCTCGGCCTTCCCCTCCGTGGTGCTGGGTTTCTTCGGCATCGCGGTGCTCGGGCAGGCGCTGCGCGCCATGTCGCAGCTGCCCTGGCTCTCGTGGGTGCCCGGTTTTCCCTACAGCGAGCGGCTGAACATCCTCACCGCGGGCTGCCTGCTGGCGCTGATCGCGGTGCCGACGATCTTCACGCTGGCGGAGGACGCGCTCAACAACGTGCCGCGCGCGCTCAAGGAGGCCTCGCTTGCCCTCGGCGCCTCGCGGCTGCAGACCACGATCCGCATCATCGTGCCGGCCTCCCTCTCCGGCATCATCTCGGCGGTGCTGCTCGGCCTGGGCCGCGTGGTCGGCGAGACGATGGTCGTGCTGCTTTGCGCAGGCAACCGCATCGCCATCCCCGACTTCACCCAGGGCCTCGGTTTCATCGTCGAGCCGGTGCACACCATGACCGGCATCATCGCGCAGGAGATGGGCGAGGTGGTGCGCGGCAGCATCCATTACCGGGCGTTGTTCATGGTCGGCCTCGTGCTCTTCATACTGTCGCTCACCATCAACTACGCCGCCCAGCACATCGTGCGGCGCTACCGCATCTCGATCGGCTGATCCGATGAACCCGCCCGATCATCCGTTCTCCCCCCGGCCCGACGGCGCCCGCCGCCTGGAGTCCGCCGTGTTCTGGATCTTCCGCGCGGCCGCCTACCTCATCCTCGCCTGCGGAGCGGCGGTGTTCCTCGACATTGTCGTGAAGGGGAGCGCCACCGTGTTCCAGTCCAAGGCTCCGTTCGTCAACACCGCCTTCCTCACACAAGCGCCGGAATCGCTCTATGTCTTCGAGTGGGAGGGCCAGCCGCGGCGGATGGGGGATCGCGAGTTCCGCGCGTTCAAGGAGGCCACCCCGGCGGCCGCCAACGTGAAGGCCGAGAGCTACGTCTACTCGTCGGGCGGCATCTTCCCCTGCATCGCCGGCACCGTCCTGCTGGTCGTGGGCTCCATGACCATCGCGCTCTTCCTCGGCGTGTGCGCCGCGATCTACCTCAACGAGTACGCGCGCGACGGGCGCTTCATCCGCTTCGTGCGCCTCGCCATCCTCAATCTCGCCGGCGTTCCCTCCATCGTCTTCGGCCTCTTCGGTTTCGGCATGTTCGTGATCTTCTTCGGCTGGAATGTCTCCCTTCTCGCCGGCTGGTTCACGCTGGCCTTCATGGTGCTGCCGGTGGTCATCACCGCCTCGGAGGAGGCCCTGAAGGCTGTGCCGATCGGCTTCCGGGCAGGCTCGCTCGCGCTCGGCGCCACCAAGTGGCAGACCATCTGGCGCAACGTCCTGCCGTACGCGCTGCCCGGGATCCTCACGTCTTCGATCCTCGGCATCGCGCGCGTCGCCGGCGAGACCGCCCCGATCATGTTCACCGCCGCCTACGTCGTGCGCGACAAGCTGCCGTGGGAGGTCGAGCGCGCCGTCGACTTCCTCTTCCAGGGTGTCATGGCCCTGCCGTACCACATCTACGTCGTCAGCTCCAAGATCCCCCAGAACGAGTTCACCGAGCGCGTGCAATACGGCACCGCCTTCGTCTTCCTCGTGATCGTCGCCCTCATCGCCGCCTCATCGATCCTGCTCCGCAACCGCCTCCGCACCCGCTACAAATGGTGACCGTCCCTTCCCGTCTGGACTCCACCCCGCCCGCGTCCGGACCCGCGCCGGCCCGCCGGCCCACGGTCGTCGAGGGCGTGCCGCCGTCCGTCCCCGCGCCCGCCGCCGGCCAGCCGCTCGTGGAGATCGAGCACCTCGACTTCTTCTACGGCGCTTCCCAGGCGCTGCGCGAGATCACCCTCGGCATCGAGCGCCAGAAGGTCACGGCGTTCATCGGTCCCTCCGGGTGCGGCAAGTCGACCCTCCTGCGCTGCCTCAATCGCATGAACGACCTCATCGAGGGTACCCGGATCGTTCGTGGTTCCATCCGCATCCACGGGGTCGACATCAACCAGCCCGACGTGGACGTCATCGAGCTCCGCAAGCGCGTCGGGATGGTCTTCCAGAAGTCCAACCCTTTCCCCAAGTCCATCCACGAGAACATCACCTACGGTCTCCGGCTGCAGGGCATCCGCGACAAGGCGAAGCTCGACGAGATCGTCGAGCGCTCCCTCCGCGGCGCCGCGCTGTGGGACGAGGTGAAGGACCGGCTGGGCGAGAGCGCGATGGGGCTTTCCGGCGGCCAGCAGCAGCGGCTGTGCATCGCTCGGGCGATTGCCGTGGAGCCGGAGATCATCCTCATGGACGAGCCCTGCTCCGCCCTCGATCCCGTGGCCACCGCTAAGGTCGAGGAGCTCATCCAAGACCTCCGCTCGCGGTTCACCATCGTCATCGTGACGCACAACATGCAGCAGGCCGCGCGGTGCTCCGACCGCACCGCGTTCTTCTACCTCGGCAAATTGATCGAGTACGCCGACACCCGGGACATTTTCACCAATCCCGCCAACCCGCAGACCGAGGCCTACGTTTCCGGCCGCTTCGGCTGAGCCGCGCCCGCCCGCCATGACCCACTACGCCGAAGAGCTCACCAAGCTGAAGGAGAACCTGCTGGCCATGGCCAGCCACGCCGAGACGTCCGTCTCCCGCGCGATGCGCGCGCTCGTGGAGCGCGACGACGCCCTCGCGCGGAAGGTGGAGGAGGACGACAACATCCTCGACCAGTTCGAGATCGAGATCGACGACACCGCCATCCACCTGCTCGCCAAGGCGCCCTTGGCGACCGAGCTGCGGTTGATCACCGTGGCGATGAAGATTTCCCACAATCTCGAGCGCGTCGGCGACGAGGCCGTCACCATCGCGCGCCGCTCCGTCGAGCTCAACACCGAGCCCCAGCTGAAGCCGTACGTCGATCTGCCCCGCATGGCCGCGATGTCGCTGGAGATGCTGCGCGGTGCACTGACCGCCTTCGTTAACCGCCAGCCCGATGTCGCCCGGTCCGTCATCCCCCGCGACGCCGAGGTCGACGAGTTGAACCGCCAGCTGCACCGCGAGCTTTCCAGCTACATGGTGGAGCGCCCCACGACCATCACCCGCTGCCTGCGGCTGATGGTGATCTCCAAGGCGCTGGAGCGCATCGCCGACCACGCGACCAACATCGCGGAGGAGGTCGTGTACCTTTACGAGGCCAAGGACATCCGCCACACCGACGCCAAGCGCAACGGCCATGAAGCCGAAAATCCTGCTGGTTGACGACGAGCCCGACGCCCTCGAGGTGCTCGGGTTTCGCCTGCGCGAGGCGGGATTCGCTCCTATCCTCGCCAAGGACGGCGCGCGCGCCATCACCGCGGCCCGCGACGAGCGCCCGGCGCTGATCGTGCTCGATGTGATGCTGCCTGAGGTCGACGGACTCGAGGTGTGCAAGATCCTGCGGCGCGACCCCGCCACCGCCGGCATCCCGGTGCTCATGCTCACCGCGCGTGCCGCGGAGATGGACCGGGTGCTCGGCCTCGAGCTTGGCGCCGATGATTACGTCACGAAGCCCTTCAGCCCCCGGGAGCTTGTGCTGCGCATCCGCAAGCTCCTCGCGCGAGCCAAGGCGGCGGAGGAACCCGTCGCGCACCTGCGTTTCAATGAGCTGGAGATCGACGCGGCGCGGCACGCCGTGACGGTGAGCGGGCGCGCGGTGGAGCTCACCGCCACGGAGTTCCGGCTCCTGGAGATCCTCGTCCGCCGGCGGGGCCGCGTGCAGACCCGCGACCGGCTGCTGCAGGATGTCTGGGGCTACGAGAACCCGATCGACAGCCGTACGGTCGACACGCACATGCGTCGCCTGCGCGAGAAGATCGGCGTGGCTTCCGATTACCTCGAGACGATCCGCGGCGTGGGTTACCGTTTCCGCGCGGAGGAATGAGCGGGGCAATTTGCGCCGCCCGGCCGGGGCGGCGGCGTGGTTGCCAAACACGGCGGGCGCCGTTTGCTCGCGTCCGCATGTCCGCCTCCGTCGCCCCCGATCTGCTCCTCCAAGCCCTGCGCTGGCGCTACGCCACCAAGCGTTTCGATCCCGCGCGCTCAATTCCCGCCGGCACTTGGGCGACGCTCGAGGAGTCGTTGGTGCTCACGCCCTCCTCACTTGGACTCCAGCCGTGGCGCTTCCTTGTGATCACCGATCCGGAGCTCAAGGAGGCCCTGTCTGCGGTCTCGTGGCGGCAGACCCAGCCGCGGGATTGCTCGCACTTCGTGGTGATGACGGTGCGGCGCGGCCTCGATGAGGCGCACGTCGACCGTTATCTGGCGCGGGCCGCCGAGGTGCGCGGGGTAAACGTCGAGTCGCTGGAGAAATTTCGCGGCATGATCACCGGCAGCCTCGGCAAGGCTCGCGCCGATGGCACGCTGGACAATTGGCAAACCCACCAGATCTACATCGCGCTCGGCCAGTTCATGGCCGCGGCGGCTTTGCTGGGGGTGGACACCTGCCCGATGGAGGGCATCGAGCCCGCACGTTACGACGAGATCCTGCAGCTCGCCGGCACCGCTTACACGACGGTCGTCGCCTGCGCCGCCGGCTACCGCCACCCTGAGGACAAATACGCGACCACACCGAAGGTACGGTTCAACGCCGCGGAAGTCATCGAGCGGCGCTGATTTTTACCACGGAGGCACGGAGCGCCGGGGACTTTAGGGAAATGCCGCCGATGCGGCTGAGGCTGCTGCGCGGACAACGACGGAGGTGGAGGACGGAAGCCTGCGCCGAGATCGAGCCGGCGCCTCAGTTTCCTGAATGCCACCTTCGCTACACCTTCCGTGGCCCAGTGCCTTCGTGGTAAGCAGGCTCGGTGATGAGCCTTTAAGCTCAAGGAGATGCTGCTTCAGAAAAAATCCGGCGGCGTTCCAGGGCGTCGAGTTCGCGCCAGCTTCCCGCGGGCAGATCGCCCAGGAGGAATTCCCCGATGCGCACGCGGATCAGGCGCAGCGTGGGATGGCCGACGGCGGCGGTCATCCGTCGAACCTGGCGGTTCTTACCCTCGGTGAGCTCGAGCGCGATCCAGGCGTCCGCGACGTTTTTCCGATGACGGATCGGCGGATCGCGGGGCGGCAGTTGCGGGGCCGGATTGAGCAGCCGGACACGACAGGGCCGGGTGCGGAATTCACCGAGGTCGATTCCGCCGCGCTCGAGGCGGCGCAGCGCCTCCGGGTCCGGCACGCGCTCCACCTGCGCCCAGTACTCGCGCCGGTGGGCATGACATGGATCCAAAAGGCGGGTGTTCAAGCCGGGCTCGCCGCTCAACAGCAGCAGGCCCTCGGAATCGGCGTCGAGACGGCCGAGGGGATAAACGCCTTTTGGGAGCGCGAAGTCGGCCAGCGTGCGCCAGCGGGAACCCGGTTCGGGAGTGAACTGGGACAGCACGCCGTAAGGCTTGTGGAGCGCGACGAGCACGCGGCGAGCGACGCGTCGCCCGTGATTGGAGGCAAGGGCATTTCCGCGATGACGCGGTCGCTTGCCAGCGGAGGTTGGCGGGCGCAGCTTCCGCCGATGCGCGCGGTGCAATTCACAGGTCCGGATCAAATGAGCGTTGTCTCGGTCGCTGATCCGCGACCCGGCGAGGGCGAGGTCGTCGTAGCGCTGCGCGCCGCGGCGCTCAACCACCGCGATGTCTGGATCAAGACAGGGCAGTACGCCGGGTTGAAGTGGCCGTGCATCCCGGGCTCAGACGGCGCCGGAGTGGTCACGGAGACCGGTCCGGGCGTGGATCCCGCCTGGGCCGGCCGGGAGGTTGTGATCAACGCCTCTTTTCATTGGGGGACGGAAGAGCGGGCGCAGGGCGGACAATTCCAGATCCTCGGCCTGCCGCGGGATGGCACCTTGGCGGAGCGGATTGCCGTGCCGGTCACGCAGCTGGCGGCCCGGCCGGCGCACCTCGACTGGCGCGAGGCGGCAGCTTTGCCCCTCGCCGGACTGACGGCCTACCGTGCGTTGTTCGCCCGGGCGCGGCTGCAAAAGGGCGAACGGGTCCTCGTCAGCGGTGTTGGAGGCGGGGTGGCGACGTTCGCGCTGCAGTTTGCCGTGGCGGCAGGTGCGGAGGTTTGGGTCACCTCGAGCTCCGCGGATAAAATCGCCCGGGCGGTGTCCCGCGGGGCGCGGGGTGGTTTCGATTACACGGCGGCCGACTGGCCGGCACAGGCGGCGGCGCGTGCCGGGGCGTTCGATGTGATTGTCGATAGCGCGGGCGGGGAGGGCTTCGGTCGTCTGGTCGACGCGGCCGCGCCCGGCGGTCGCATCGTGTTCTTCGGGGCGACGCGCGGTGACGCGGCGTTGCCGGTGCGAAAGGTTTTCTGGCGGCAGATCTCGCTGCTCGGTTCCACGATGGGTTCGCCCGCCGATTGGACGGCGATGATCGCGTTTGTCGCGGAAAAGCACCTCCGGCCCGCCGTGAGCGAGGTTTTCCCCCTGGCTAGGGCGGCCGAGGCGTTCGCGCTGATGGAGCGGGGCGGTCAGTTCGGGAAGATCGTGGTCGAGATGACGTAGCGTCCGCTTTTCGGGTTGCCGGGCCGCGGGGCGGCGTCCGGATTTCCGGCATGTCCGATACGCGCAACTTTTTCGCCTGCATCATGGCGGGCGGCAGTGGCGAGCGCTTCTGGCCGATGAGCCGGGTGCACACGCCGAAGCACCTGCTCCGCTTGCTGTCCGACCGCACGCTGGTCGAGGAAACGGTGCGGCGGATCGGGGCGGCGGTGCCGGTCGGGAACATCTTCGTGCTGACCAACGAGGTGCAGCTGCCCGCGACCCGGGCGGCGCTCGCGGGATTGATCCCCGCGGAGCAGATCGTCGCGGAACCGGCGAAGCGCGACACGGCGCCGGCGGCGGCCCTGGCGACCGCCCTGGTGCGGGCGCGGGGCGGCGATGATGCCGTGTTGGCGCTCCTGCCGGCCGACGCCTACATCGCCGATGCCGCGGGGTTCGCGCGCCAGCTGGGGGCGGCGCTGCCGCGTGCGGCGTCAGGCGGGGCGATCCTTACCATCGCGATCAAACCGGCCCATGCGGCGACCGGCTTCGGCTACCTCGAGATGGGGGAGGAGCTCGGACGCGTTGAGTCGGGTGTTTTCCGTCGCGTACGGCGTTTTGTGGAGAAGCCCGACGCGGCGACCGCGGAGCGCTACGTCACCGGAGGGAACCACGCTTGGAACGCCGGGATGTTCTTCTGGAGCGTGCGCACGTTCCTGGCCGAGGCGGACCGTCAGTCGCCGGAGCTCGCGTCGTTCATCCGCGGGTTCCCGGCGGGCGGGTTTCAATCCTATCTCGCGGAGCGGTTTCCCGGGTTGCCGAAGATTTCGGTCGATTACGCCATCATGGAGAAAGCGGCCGCGGTGGAGACGCTGCTGGCGGGATTCGACTGGGACGACGTCGGGCTGTGGACCGCGCTGCCGCGCCACCTCAAGACCGATGGCGCCGGCAACGCCACCCGCGGCGCGGTTTACGCGGCGGGCGCGGGCAACAACATCGCGGTGAGCAACGGCCGGGTGATCGCGCTCTGCGGGGTGAAGGATCTCGTGGTGGTGGAGACGGCCGACGCCGTGCTGGTCTGCCACCGCGACGCGGTGCAGGACATCAAGAAAATCGTGCAGCAGCTCCCGCAGGAGCTGACCTGACGTCAGGAACGGGAGCCGCTCATTCCGCCGACTTGGAGGCGCGGGCCACCTTGCGGCGGTCGGTCTCCCTGAGGAGGCGCTTCCGGAGGCGGAGGTTCTTCGGCGTCACCTCGACGAACTCGTCGGCGGCGATGTACTCGATCGCGCGTTCAAGCGAAAGCTTCGTGGCGGGCGTGAGGCCGGTGGCGACGCCCTCGCCCTGGGAACGGAAGTTGGTGAGCTTCTTCTCGCGGACGGCGTTGATGGAGATGTCCTCGTTGCGCGGATTTTCGCCCACGATCATGCCCTCGTAAACCTGCTCGCCGGGGCTCACGAAGAGCTTGCCGCGTTCCTGGCACATGACGAGCGCGTAGGCCGTGGTCTCGCCGGCCTCGGTGGCGATGAGGGTGCCCGAGAGGCGCGTCAGCACCTCGCCCGCGTAAGGTCCGTACTCCTTGAAAAGGTGGCTGGTGACACCGCGGCCGCTGGTCATGTTCACCACGTCGATCTCCATGCCGATGAGGCCGCGGGTCGTGATGGTGGCCTCGATCATCGTGGAGTGGGGCAGCTTCTCCATGTTGGTGAGCTGGCCCTTGCGGTTGGCGAGATTCTGCATGACGCCACCGACGCACTCATCAGGCACCTCGATCCAGACCGTCTCGTAGGGCTCGCAGCGCTTCCCGTCGACGATCTTCTCGATCACCGTCGGGCGCGAGACGAGGAGCTCATACCCCTCGCGGCGCATGGTCTCGACGAGCACCGCGACCTGCATGGCGCCGCGGGCCTTCACGTTGTAGACGCCGGCGCGATCGCTGTCCTCCACGCTGATGGAGACGTTGGTCTTGAGCTCGCGGAAGAGGCGCTCGCGCAGCTGGCGGGACGTGACGAGCTTGCCCTCCTGGCCGACGAGCGGACCGTCGTTGACGCAGAACTGCATCTCGAGGGTGGGTGGATCGATCTGCGTGAAGGGCAGGGCGTGGCCCGCCTCCTCGACGGTGATGGTGTCGCCGATGTCGATGTCCTCGAAGCCGGCGAGGCCGACGATGTTGCCGGCGACGCCGGCGTCGGACTCCTGCGTGCCGAGACCGGAGTACTCGAAGACCTTGGTGATCTTGGAGCGGATACGCTTCCCGTCGGAGTGGCGGATGGTGAAGACGTTATCGCCCACGTTGACCTTGCCACCGAGGATCTTGCCAATCGCGATACGGCCCACGTAGTCGCTCCAGTCGATGTTGGAGACGAGCATGTGGAACGGCTCGTTGGGTTTGGCGAAGGGGGGCGGGATGTGGTCGAGGATGGTCTCGAAGAGGGGCGTCATGTCCTTCCGCTCCTCGCCGAGGTGGTACATCATGTAGCCGTCGCGGCCCGATCCGTAGACCACCGGCGCGTCGAACTGCTCCTCGGTGGCGTTGAGCTCCATCAGCAGCTCCAGCACCTTGTCGTACATCTTGGCCGGCTCGGCGTTGTCGCGGTCGATCTTGTTGATGACGATGACGACCTTGAGCCCGTGCTGGAGCGCCTTGCGGAGCACGAAGCGCGTCTGCGCCTGGGGCCCGTCGTACGCGTCGACCACCAGCAGCACGCCGTCAACCATCCGGAGCGCGCGCTCCACCTCGCCGCCGAAGTCGGCGTGGCCCGGGGTGTCGACGATGTTGATGATCTTATCCTTCCAGTGGACCGACGTGTTCTTCGCCTTGATCGTGATGCCCTTCTCCTTCTCGAGGTCCATGGAGTCCATGGCGCGCTCCTCGACCTGCTGGTTGGCGCGGAATACGCCACCTTCCTTGAGGAGTTTGTCGACGAGGGTGGTCTTGCCGTGGTCGACGTGGGCGATGATCGCGATGTTGCGGATGCTCTGGTTCATGGACGGACGAGGTCTGGCGGTTGGAAAAAGGTCCAACCTGCGGATCGTGCCCGCGGGAAGCAAGGCAAGGTTTCCGCTTCCGGGGCGTGCCCCGGGGCCGGGCGAAAGTCCGGCTTAGCTGGCGCCGCTGGGGGCGGGAGCCAGGCAGCGTGCCGCCACCTCGAAGAGACGGTCGGGCACGATCGGCTTGCCGACGAAGTCGTTCATGCCGGCCTCGCGGCAGCGCTTGCGGTCCTCGACGGTGACGTTGGCGGTCATGGCGATGACGGTGAGGCGGGCGAGGGCCGGTTGCTGGCGGATGCGGCGCGCCGCCTCGAATCCATCCATCACCGGCATCTGCACGTCCATGAGCACAAGGTCGAAGGCCGGGTCGCGCTCAAGGGTCTGCAGCGCTTCGGCGCCGTTGCCCGCGATCACCACCTTGGCGCCGCTCCGCTCGAGCAGCTCGCGCACGATCTCCTGGTTGAACTCGTTGTCCTCCGCGACCAGGAGCCGGCGGCCCTGCAGCCGGGCGCGGTGCTCGGCCGGGGGAGAGCTGCCGCGGACTGAGGCTCCCTCCACCGAAAGGCGGAGCCGGGTGGTGAAAGTGAAAACGCTGCCCTGGCCGGCGACGCTCTCGACCGTGATCGTGCCTCCCATCGCCTCGGCGAGGCGCCGGCTGATGACCAGCCCCAGTCCCGTGCCCCCGTAGGTGCGGGTGGTGGACACGTCGGCCTGGCTGAAGGACCGGAAGAGTTTCTCCATCTGCGCCGGGGTTAGGCCGACGCCCGTGTCGCACACGCGGAACGCCAGCGAGACGGTCTCCGCGGAGCTTTCCCGGCGCTCGATGTCGATGCGCACGCCACCCTGGTGGGTGAACTTCACCGCGTTGCCCGTGAGATTCACCAGCACCTGCTGGATCCGCAGAGGGTCGCCCAAAAACAGGGTCTTGGCGTGATCCGTGCCCGTGATGGAGAACGAGATGCCCTTCTCACGCGCGGCTTCGCCGGTGATGGCGTCGACCTGCTCCAATACCTCACCCAGGCTGAAGGGGATCGATTCGAGCTCGAGGGCGCCGGCCTCGATCTTGGAGAAATCGAGGATGTCGTTGACGATGCCGGCGAGCGTGCGGCCCGAGCGGGAGATCTTGAGGAGGTAATCGCGCTGCTTGGGCGGCAGATCGGTCTGCAGGGCGAGGTGCGCCAGTCCGAGCACGGCGTTGAGCGGGGTGCGGATTTCGTGGCTCATGTTGGCCACGAAGGCGCTTTTCGCGCGGTCGGCGTCGCGCGCGGCGTCGCGGGCGACGACCAGCTTGCGGTTGATCTCGTCGTTGCCGAGCCGCGCGGCGGATAGCGAGTCGCGCAGCTCCACCAGGGTGTCCTGCAATTCCTTGAGCTCGGTGGCGTACGGCCGGGAGGGCGTCGCGACGGAGTAGTGCCCGGTCCGCAGCTGGCTGGCGAAGCCGGTCAGCGTCTTGATCGGGTGCGAAAGGGCGCGCGCGAGCAGGGCGACCACGAACAGCGAGAGCACCAGAATGACTCCGAGCGTGCGGTACACGGGCAGGTTGAGCGTGCGGATGTCTTCGGACAATTTTTCTTCGGAGGCCGCAAGGATCACGCTGCCCTTCAGGTCGGGCGTGTTGAATGGTGCCGAGGTGTAGAGCAGTCCCCTGCCGTCGCGCCGCAGCACGACCGGCGCGGGGGTTTCCGGGGGGTTCACGGCGAAGATCTGCTCGGTCCCGTCGCTCATCCGCTGGACGATCGCGACGAACGCGAAGCTGTTGGACTTGGTTGTGACCTCGATCGACTTGGCGAGGGAGGCGAAGGCGTCCCGGTCGATCGAGAGCTCGACGCTGAGGGCGGTGGCGCGCGCGAGCTCGGTGAACTTCTGCTCCGTGACGCGGAGAAAGAGGTTTTCCTGGACGCGCGGGTAGTAGACGCCGAGGGCGAGGATCGAGATCGAGAGCGCCACCGCAAACGGCAGCCAGATGCGGAAAGCGACGCCTCGGAAGATCCGCCCGAGATTCATCGGCGCTGACTTAGCACGAGGTCGCGGGGTGGGCCGGGCTCGGAGGCGGGCACCATCGCGATGGCTCCCGGGGTCTTGCGCACAAAATCGATGATGGCGGCGGCGCTGTCGAGGAAGACGGGGCTGCGGGCGCGGCCTTGGAATACCAGCGCGAGCCAATGGCGCTGCATACCGTTGCGGTTCAACTGCAGGATCTCCTGGGCGAAACGCTCGGAAAAGTCGGCGCGGGTCGACGGCAGCACCACGAGAACGGTTTCGCGGGTGGGCCAGATGGCCTGTTCGCCGCGGAAGATCGCGCGCACTGCGGCCAAATCAGGATCCTCGAGGCCGGTCCGGTTTCCGATGAGGATGAACCCGGATGCCTTCTCCGCGCCGGCGGCGGGCGCGGCGGATGCCGCCAAAGGCGCCAGCAGCAGCGAGAGGAGTAGGCGGGTGAACATGGCCGGATCAAAAGCCGTAGGCGGCTTGGACGCGGAGGCCGGGGACGCGATCAATGTGCCAGTAACTGATCTTGCCCATGTGCAGGTGCGCATGGTGCTCGGTCGTATGCTCGAGCTGCACCTTGACGTTCAGCAGATGGTTGAACTCGTGGCGTAGCCCGAGGGCGAACTTCATCCGCTTGAAGGGGTAGGTGTGAAGGTCGTTGTCCGCCGTGCGGAAGAAGTCCGCGAGACCGTAGGCCACCCAGTGGTCGCGCAGGCGCCAGCCCGCGTAGGTGAAGTTGGCGTAATTGTCCGCCGTCCCCGCGAGTTCGGTCTGCGCGGCGTTGTAGACGAACTCGTTGAGGAACTCGTGTTCCTGGCCGAACCACGCCACGGAGACGCAGGCGAGGTGGAAGTTGACGGCGCCCTTGTAGGCGTTGGCGCGCTGGAAGCCGGGCGCAATCCCGTGGCCGGCGTGGGCTCCTGGGATGTTGGTCTCAAGCCGGTCGTAGAAATACGACGCGCCGATCCGCATGCCCTCGATCGGCTTGGCGTGAACCGCCACCATAGCGGCGGGGGAGTGGCCCTCCTGCAGCGCATCGGTGGAGTCGATGCCGTTGCCGTACATCACGTCGTAGCCCCACTTCAGGGCGCCGATGTTCTGGCCCTGCAGCTGCAGCCCGAGGGTGTGGAGGGGGATCAGGTAGCTGAACGCGGTGGGCCGGTCGATCACCGGGAAGAAGAGCCGGCCATGGTGAAAGGAGTCATTCCAGTAATTCACCGGCGTGTGCACCTTGCCGAAGATCACCGAGTGGTTGTTCGAATAAGCGTACTTCACCAGCGAACGCTCGATGCTGGCGGAGTAATTCGACCCCGCCGTATTGAAGCGGACCACGAACTCGCCTAGGTACGAGAAACGTTCGTTCAGCGAAGAGTTTACGAACAGGCTGTGCTCCCCGAGGGAAAAGGAGGAGTTCACCTCGTTTTCCGGGCGACTGGCGGTCAGTTCAAGGTGACCGAAGGCGTTGACTTGGATTGAGGTCGCGTTGGCCGACTGAAGCGGTTGGGTGCCTAAAATCGCGACAAGTAAGGCGGCGAGAGCATTGCAGCGAGGGAGAGGGTTGGAGATCATGGCGGCTCCGACCTGAAGTATGGGGATTAATACCCATAACGGTCGGGGCATTACGAAGACCCCAGATATGATAAAAAACGCAAGCCTTTGGGTTTTTATCTGTATGTTTCGTCAGGGTTAAAACCCCCGCTCCTTGAGCCAATGCTCCAATTGCGAACCCCAGGGCGGAGCGGGTTTTTCCGGCCGGCCGAAGCCCAGCCCGTGGGCACCCTTCTCGTAGACATGCAGGGAGAAGGGCACGCCGTTCCTCCGCAGCGCCGAGGCGAAGAGCAGCGCGTTCTCCACCGGCACGCCCTTGTCCTCGACGGTGTGCCAGACAAAGCAGGGTGGGGTCTCCTTGGTGACCTGCAACTCACTCGAGAGCTTTCGGACCAGTTCGGGGTCGGGGTTGTCGCCGAGCAGATTCCTGCGCGAACCGGAGTGGGCGAACTCGAGCAGCGAGATCACCGGGTAACAAAGTATGCCGAGGTCGGGTCGCGAGCTCTCACGCTCGACGCGGTCGGCGGCGTCCGGTTTTCCCGGAGTGAAATGGGTGACCAGCGTCGAAGCCAGATGGCCGCCGGCGGAGGAGCCGATGACGCCGACTTTCGCCGGATCAAGGCCGTCGCGTTTCGCGAAGGCGCGCACCATGCGCAACGCGCGGGCGGCGTCGTTCAGCATGACCGGGTGGCGGTAGCCGGCCGAGCCGAGCCGGTACTTGAGTACATAGGCCGTGATCCCGCGGGCGGCGAACCACTCCGCGTAGCCGGTGCCCTCGTGCTCGGCGAGGCCGCCGTAGCCGCCGCCGGGGAAGATCAGGATCGAGGCGCCGGTCTTGCGCGCGGCGTCGGCGGGAAAAGGGGTGAGCGTGGGGATGTCCTGCGGGCGCTGGCCGAGCGCACCGGGCGCATCGCCGTCGTAGAGGCGGATGGGACCGAGGATCTGGGCGTAGGGAACGGCCTTCGGAGCGACGGCCTTCTCGGCCGCGGGCAGGAGGGGAGCGGCGCAGAGCGCCAGCAGGATGAGGCGGGGTGAGGGTTTCATCGTCGCCCAGCTTTCGGCTCCGCGCGGCGGTCTCAAGCCCTCCTTGCGCGGCGGAGGGAAAACAAAAAGCCCCGGAGGTTTTGAAACCTCCGGGGCTAATTGCGGGAGTGGGCGTTCGCCACGCGCTCTTCCCCATCGGCACACGCTTTGGCGCTCTCGCTTTCGCGGGCGGTGTGCTTCCCGACGCCACTCTCCGCGGCATGCGGATGTCTCGGTCTCATGGCGGGACCGTCCCGACCGTTGCCGGTCGGAATCTTCGAGTGAGGCCTCTTCGCCCAGTTCGGATCCTTCCTGCCGGAAGGTTCGCGCCGGACGTGGTGCTGACACGCCTGCAAACTTCATGCTCTCGCGTCACCACCGTTGCCACGGGGACGGCACCGGTTTTTGACCGGCCGTTTGCCCCGCGTTACGGGTCTGGCCTCTTACCTCTAAGGTTGCCTTTCGCTTTTGCAGCGGGGTGATCCCGCTTTACGGGACCGCCCCAGTGAGGAGATTTCGCGGACTTTGCCAGGTCCGTTCTCTCCGCGCCGCCCTGATTCCCTTGCGCGCCCTGTCCACAAAGGACCGGGCCTTTTGGCGGGGTGGACCCGCCGGAAACCAAGGCTGCGTTCTGGTCAGCGCAGTAACAACCGATACCCTCTGGGGTAACTGCGTCGGCGCGCGGGTCGAAACTCCCCGCGGGCCTGACTCGGCTGAGCACGGTTTCTAATCGCGCCTCGCCGCACAGTTCCTGATTCGTGTGTGAACTGACCGGACACGACTCCGGCCAGAGGAACTGGTGAGATGTGCCTCCCGCCGGCTTTCGCCGACTTGAGGGGAGGGCGGCACCAGCTGCCACCCTCCATTCCCCGGTCGCCCGGGATTATCCCAGCCGCGCCTTCAGCGACGTTTTTCAGGCCGCTGCGCCTCGGCTGTTCTATCAAGGAACAGGGAGGAAGGTGCGGCGCCGCGCGGGAAAAGGAAGGTTATGTTCCGCGCAACTTGTTCACCTGCGGAAACGGTGAACAACTTGGGAGCAACGTCCGGCACAGGTTGTTCACCACGTCCGGCGCTTTTGGCTTCGCGCCCGGAGCAATCCCGCTTTCCTCCAGCGCGCCATGCCTGCGCCCCGCGAACTTCCCGTCTACGAGCTCGAGTCCGGGCTTGTCGCGGCCCTGCGGGAGCACGGCCGCGTGATCGTGCAGGCGCCAACGGGGTCGGGTAAATCGACGCAGATCCCGCAGATGCTCCTGCGGCACGGACTGCTGGGTGCAAAGGGTGAGGTGGTCGTGCTGCAGCCCCGGCGGCTCGCGGCGCGGATGCTGGCGCGGCGCGTCGCGGAGGAGGCCGGCACACGGCTGGGCGAAACCGTCGGTTACCAGATCCGGCTCGAGTCGCGGGTGAGCGAGCGTACGCGGATCCGATTCGTGACCGAGGGCATCCTGCTCCGGCAAATGTCGTTCGACCCGCGTCTGCCCGGCGTGGCGGCGGTCATCTTCGATGAGTTTCACGAGCGCCATCTGCACGGCGACATCTCGCTGGCGCGCGCTTTGCAGATTCAGCGCACGACGCGGCCCGACCTCCGGATCGTCGTGATGTCGGCGACCTTGGAGACGGCGAGGCTGGAGTCTTACTTGGCGCCGGCGGCGACGCTCGTCTCGCAGGGCCGGAGTTTCCCGGTGCGGGTTGAGTATCTGCCGCGCGCGGTGGATTTCGAGCGGGAGCCCGTCTGGGAGGCGGCGGCCCGCGAGTGCGAGCGCATCGCCGCCCGCACCGACGGTGACCTGTTGGTCTTCATGCCCGGCGCCTACGAGATCTCGCGCACGCTGCAGGCGCTCGACGCCAGTCGCGCGCTCCGCGGTTTCGCGCTCCTGCCGTTGCACGGGGAGTTGCCGGTGGAGCAGCAGGACCGCGCGGTGGCGCGCTGCGCGGAACGGAAGATCATCGTGTCAACCAACGTCGCGGAGACGTCGCTCACGATCGACGGGGTCACGGCGGTGGTCGACTCGGGTCTCGCGCGCGTGGCGCGTTTCGACCCGCACCGCGGCATCAACACGCTGCTGGTGGAGAAAATCTCCGCCGCGAGCGCCGACCAGCGCGCCGGCCGCGCGGGGCGCACGGCGCCGGGTGTCGCGGTGCGGCTCTGGACCGAGTCCGAGCATGCGCGGCGTCCCGCTCAGGAATTGCCCGAGGTTCGCCGGCTGGATCTCGCGGAGGTGGTCCTCACGCTGAAAGCGGCGGGGGTCGACGACGTCGCGGCGTTTCCGTGGCTGGAGGCTCCGGAGCCCAGGGCCTTGGAGCGAGCGGAGGAATTGCTGACGGATCTCGTTGCGCTGGAGCCCGTGGAGGAGCCCGCGGACGGCGCGCCGGCGCGCGGCGGCCGGATCACCGAGACGGGCCGGCGGATGCTGCGGTTTCCGGTTCATCCCCGCTACGCGCGGATGTTCCTCGCGGCGCAGGAGCGCGGGTGTGTGCGCCCGGTGGCGCTGATGGCGGCGCTCACGCAGGGTCGGAGTTTCCTGCTGCGCGGGGTGGACCGGCGGACGGAGGAGCTGCGCGAGGAGGTCCTGGGCGAGGAGCAGGCGAGTGACTTCTTCCTGCTCATGCGTGCGTGGCGGCACGCGGAGAAGGAACGCTTCGACCTGGAGGCGTGCCGGCGTCTCGGCATCCACGCGCAGGCCGCGCGGCAGGTGGGCCCGCTGTTCGCCCAATTCCTGGAGATCGCGGAAGGCGAGGGGCTGGACGCCTCGGAGCGGCCGTACCGCGATGATGACGTTCGCAAGTGCGTGCTGGCCGGCTTTTCCGACCACGTGGCGCGGCGCCTCGACGCCGGCACCCTGCGGTGCGAAATCGTCCACCGCCGGCGCGGCATGCTGGCGCGCGAGAGCGCGGTGGCGAAGGCTCCGCTGCTGGTGGCAGCCGAGATCAGCGAGATCGGCGGCCGCGGCGGCGAGGTCACGGTACTGCTTTCACTGGCGACGGCGATTGAGGAGTCGTGGCTGGGCGAGCTCTTCCCGGGCGGCCTGGTGGAGACGAAAGGCGTGGCGTACGACGAGCAGACGCGGCGGGTGATCGCGCGGCGCGAGCGGTGTTTCCGCGACCTGGTGCTGGAGGCGAAGGTCGGCGGTGACGACGTGCCGCCCGACGCGGCCGCGCGGCTCTTGGCGCGTGAGGTGCTCGCCGGGCGGATGCGGCTTGAGGCGTGGGACGAGGCGGTCGAGCAGTGGATCACGCGGGTCAACCGGCTCGCCGAATGGTTCCCCGAGTTGGAAGTCACCCCGATCACGGAGGCGGACCGCGCGACGCTGGTGGAGCAGGTATGCTACGGGGAGGCCGGTTACCGCGGCATCAAGGACAAGCCGGTGATGCCGGTGCTGCGCGAATGGCTCACCGCGGAGCAGTTCGCGGTGCTCGACGATTATCTGCCCGAGCGGCTGGTCATGGGCAACGGACGCCGGTCTCGCCTCACTTACCACCAGGAGGGGCCGCCGGTGCTCAGCGCGCGGATCCAGGAACTTTACGGCATCGATGGTCGGTTCGCGGTCGGGCACGGCCGGGTACCGGTGAAGATCGAGGTGCTGGCGCCGAACCAGCGGCCGATCCAGGTGACGGACGACCTCTCGGCGTTTTGGCGCGACATGTACCCGAAGGTGAAGGCTGAGCTCTCGCGACGCTATCCGCGGCACGAGTGGCGCTAGGCGGCGGGCGTCGCGGCGCGGTGGGCCGCCCAGAAGCGGCACTCGTCGGAAAAATCCCGCACCGCGCGTGACTCGCGGGCGACCTCGTGCCGCAGCGCGTCGAACGCGTGGCGCCAGCCGGTGGCGGCGAGATCGGCGAGGATCTCCGCGCGGTCGGGCAGGTGCATGAACGTGCGGCCGGTGTCGTCGCTGAAGTAGCGGTCGCCGAACTCCAACAGCCGCGGGTCCTGCTCGCCCCGTTCCCAGCGGGCGGCCTCCAGGCGCCAGAGGGCCCGCTCCGTCGGCGACCAGTCGCGGTCGTGCGTGGTGAAAAGCAACGGGGCGCCCGGCCGGCAAAGGCGGTGCAGGGCGAGCAAGGCGCGACGGCGGTTGGCGCGTCCCGGGATCTGCATGAGCCCGTTGAACATGAACAGCGCGCCGCCGAAGCCTCCGGGTGGCGCGCTCAACCGGGCGGGAGCGGTGGCGTCGTCGTGGAGAAAGGTGATGCCCTCCGCGCGGCGCTCCGCGGCGAGGCTCACCCCCTGGTCGACCAGCTCCTCGGCGAAGTCGAACGCGGTGAGATTCCGGTGGCCAAGTCGCCACAGGCCCAGGGTGACGCGCCCGGCTCCGCAGCCCGCCTCGAGGAGCGGTGCCGCGGGCTCAGTGAAAAAGCGCCGGATCAACGCCTCCTCGGAAGCCCAGAGCCCGAGCTCGTGCGCCGCCTTCGTGTAATGGACGACAGCGAGCAGGTCGTTGAAATCCGCGCGGACGGCCTGGCCGTCTATTGGTCGCGCTTCCACGCGGCGATGAACATCCCGTTGGCGTCGAGCTCGTGCGGCCAGAGGGTGAGTCCGTTGTTCGCGGCGGGGGGCGGCGTCACGCCGGCCGTGACCGGCGTCCCGACGGGTTCGGGATGCAGCTCCGGGTGGGCGGCGGAAAACGCCGCGGCGACACCGGTGGTCTCGCTGCGCGTGAGGGTGCAGACCGCGTACACCAGACGGCCGCCGGGGCGGAGCGAACCCGCGACGTGGTTGAGCAAGGCCAGCTGGGTGGCCGCGAGTTCGCGCACGTCGTCGGGCGAGCTGGTCCAGCGCGCCTGCGGGTTGCGTTGCCACGTGCCGACGCCGCTGCACGGCGCGTCGACGAGGATGCCGTCGAAACGTGTGCCGGTCGGCGGGCGCGCGGAACCGTCCCAGAGGGCGGCGCGCAGGTTGAACAATTGCGCGCGGGAGGCGCGGCGGCGCAGGACGGCGAGCCGGCGTTCGTGACGGTCGGTGGCCCAGACCACGCCTTTGTTGCCCATCAGGTCGCAAAGGTGGAGGGTCTTGCCGCCCTCGCCGGCGCAGGCGTCCCACCAGGTCTCACCCGGCCGGGGCGCGCAGGCGAGGCCCACCATCTGGGACGCGAGGTCCTGGATCTCGAAGGTGCCCTGATGAAAGTCCGCCGTGCGGAAAAGGTCCTCTTGGCCGTTGTAGCGCAGCGCGTCGGGCGAGAGCGAGGAGGGCGCGCAGTTCCCGAGCCGGGCGGCGAGCTGGGCGCCGGTGCCGGGCCGCGCGCGGAGCCAGAGCGCCGGTTCGCGTTGCAGCTGGCGGGCGTGGTCCGGCGAAACCTCCATCTCCTCGCGCACCCAGTCGGGCACGGCGCGGGCGACGAGCGCCTGGGGCTTGATGGCGCCGGGCGTGGCGACGAAACGTTCCTGCAGCGCCACGGCCTGGGCGATGCGGGCCTGCGGCGCGGCACGATCATCGAGCCAGCGCAGCCAGCGGAAGTACGCGAACACGGTGCGGCTGAGCGCGCGGCGTGCTCCCGGACGCAGGTAGCGCCGCGCGGCGAAATAGGCGCGGAGCGCGGTGTCGGCGCGTTCGCCGGGGCGGAGGCCCGCGAGCACCTGCGCGGCCTGGTTGAGGGTGGCTTGCTCGAGCATGAAATCAGGTGCGTTTCTTCCAGCGCCGGTCTTCGCGCAACTCAAGGCGCCGCGTCTCGACCATCGTGCCGGCAACCGCGGGATGAGCCCGGAGGCGCTGGAACGCCGCGGCGTTCACCTTCCAAGTCAGGGCGGTGCTGGCCTCCGCGACGGGCGAGACGCGGTCACCGAACGCGAAGGCGAACTCCACGCGCGCGTCGCCCGTCTCGCGGTTCAGCGTGGCGCGGAGTTCGTGGAGGAATTCGGGCAAGCCCGGGTGGTCCGGGCGGAGCAGCCAGATGACCTTGCGCACGAGGGAGGCCACTTGCGCGTCGAGCGGGTAGCACTCCTTCACGTTGATGCGCGCGCCCTCCTGGTTGACGATGATGTTGCCCTGCACGAGCACGAGGGCGTTCTCGGCCAGCACGGCCCCGTGGGCCGCGAAGGCGTCGGCGAACATGTTCAGCGCGAGCGAGGCCCGGCGTGTCGCGAGCGTGAAGGCCATCCACGGCCGGTTGTCCTTCTTGGAGAGTTTTTTCGCGAGGTTGCCGGCGATGCCGCACAGGCGGAACTCCGTGCGATCGGGCTGCGCGAGCAGGTCCTCCACCGCGTGCGTGTCGATCGCATCGGCGAGTCCCAGGTAGGTGTTCATCGGGTGGCCCGAGACATAGAACCCGAGCAACTCCTTCTCGAAGGCGAGCTTTTCGGCCGGGGTGAAGTCCGCGCCGGGAGCGGCGTCGGTCTTGGCGGGAGCGGCGGCGGGCTCGTCCGCGGGGCGGGCGCCGGCCGGGCGGGCGCGCGGCTTGCGGCCCTTGCCCTCGTCGGGCGCGGGTTCCGCGAGCATGTCCAGGAAGCTGTGCTGGCCGGCGGCACGGTCCCGGGCCTGCGCGGCGGCGCCGGCGAGGGCGGCGTCGATGCCGTCGAACATCGGTTTGCGCGGCTCGCCGGTGTAATCGAACGCGCCGGTCTTCACGAGGTGCTCGAGCACGCGCTTGTTGATGGCGCGGCCGTCGATGCGTCGCACGAGGTCGGCGAAGCCGGTGAACGGGCCGCCGCGGTCGCGCTCGGCGATGATCTGCTGGGCGGCGAGTTCGCCGACGCCCTTCACGCCCGCGAGGCCGAAGCGGATCTTGTCGCCCACCGGGGTGAACGTCTCGCGCGACTCGTTGAGGTCGGGACCGAGCACGGTGAGGCCCATGGCCTCGGCCTCGGCGACGAAGTGCGAAACCTTCTCCGCGTTGCCGAGCTCCGCGGTGAGCACCGCGGCCATGAACTCGACCGGGTGGTTGGCCTTCAGGAAGGCCGTCTGGTAGCTGATGACGGCGTAGGCGGCGGAGTGGGACTTGTTGAAGCCGTAACTCGCGAACTTGTTGAGCAGGTCGAAGATCTCGTTGGCCTTGCGCTCGTCGATCTGGTTCGCGCGGTGCGCGCCCTCGACGAACTTCACGCGTTCCTTGGCCATGGCCTCGGCGTCCTTCTTGCCCATCGCGCGGCGCAGCATGTCGGCGCCGCCGAGGGTGTAACCGGCGATGACCTTGGCGCACTCCATCACCTGTTCCTGGTAGACGATGATGCCGTGGGTCTCGCGGAGCACGGGCTCGAGCAGCGGGTGGGGGTAGGAGACCGTCGCGGGGTCCTTCTTCCCGCGCGCGTAGTCGGGGATGAACTGCATCGGCCCCGGGCGGTAGAGGGCGCCGACCGCGTTGATGTCGTCGATGCTGGAGATGCCGACCAGCTTGGAGGCGTTCTGCATGCCGCCCGACTCGAGTTGGAACACGCCGACGGTGCGGCCGGAGTTGAGCAGCGCGTACGTGCGCGCGTCGTCGAAGGGGAGGGACTCGATGTCGAAACTCGGGTCCTTGGTGCGCCGGATGTTCGCGACCGCGTCGGAGACCACCGTGAGGGTCTTGAGCCCGAGGAAGTCCATCTTCAGCAGGCCGAGCTTCCCGACGGCGTTCATGTCGTACTGCACGGTGACGTCGCCCTCCTGGAGGGTGAGCGGCACGAAATCCTCGAGCGGGGTGTCGGTGATGATGATGCCGGCGGCGTGTTTGCCGGTATTGCGCACCATGCCCTCGAGCACGCGCGCCTGGTCCATGATGCGTTTGGCGACGGGGTTGCGGGCGACCTCGTCGCGCAACTCGGCGCTCTTGGTGAGCGAGTCCTCGAGTGTGATGTTGAGCTCGTCGGGGATCATCTTCGCCAGGCGGTCGGCCTCGGCGAACGGCAGGTTGTGGACGCGCGAGACATCGCGGATGACCATCTTGGCGCCGAGCGTGCCGTACGTGATGATGTTGGCCACGCAGGCGTCGCCGTACTTGCGGCGCACGTAGTCGATCACCTCGCCGCGGCGGCGCATGCAGAAGTCGATGTCGAAGTCGGGCGGCGAGACGCGCTCAGGATTGAGGAAGCGCTCGAACAGCAGCTTGAAGCGGATCGGATCGAGATTGGTGATCGCCAACAGGTAGGCCACGAGGCAGCCGGCGCCGGAGCCGCGGCCCGGTCCGACCGGGATTCCCTGCTCGCGGGCCCAACGGATGAAGTCCCAGACGACGAGGAAGTAGTCGACGAAACCCGTGACGCCGATCACCGCCAGCTCGAACCCGAGGCGCACCACCAGTTCCTCCTCGGTGGACAGCCCGGAGTAGTCGGGGGCCACCGGTTTCTGCCCGGGCGGCAGCCCGGTGAGGCGCGCGAGGCGCTCGGCCACGATCGGCCGCTCGGCGACGGTCGCGTGGTTGACGCCGTAGCGGCGTTCGAGGCCCTCGATGCACAGGTCGCGCAGGTAGCCGACGCGATCGGTTTTCACCTCGGGCGGCAGCGGGTAGCGCGGGTAGCGCTCGCTGCCCTTGGGGAAGGGGATCGCGAGGTCGCACATGTCGGCGACCAGCCGGGTGTTCGAGAGCGATTCCGGCACTTCGGCGAAGAGGCGGGCCATTTCCTCGGCGGATTTCAGGTAGAACTCCTGGCCGGTGAAGCGCATCCGCTTCTCTTCCTCGATCTTGGAGCCGGTCTGGATGCAAAGCATCGCGTCGTGCGGGCCGGCGTCGCTGGAGCGAACGTAATGGACGTCGTTCGAGCAGATGACCTTCAGCCCGAACTCCTCTGCCAGACGGAGCAGGCCGGGGATGATCTTGCGCTGCTCGGGCAGGCCGTGGTCCTGGATCTCGACGATGTAGTTCTCCTTCCCGAAAATCTCCACGAAGCGACCGCAGGCGCGCCGCGCGTCCTCTTCCCGGTCGTGCAGCAGGTGCTGCGGCACGAGGGACGCCAGGCAACCGGTGAACCCGATGAGGCCCTCCGCATGACGGGCCAGCATGCCGAGGTCGGTGCGGGGCTTGTAATAGAAACCCTTGAGGTGCGCGTCGGAGACGAGCTTCAGCAGGTTCTGGTAACCCTTCAGGTTCCGCGCCAGCAACCCGAGGTGGAACATCGACTTCCCCTCCTCATCGGAGCGGCCGTGTTTCTCCAGGCGCGAGTTCTCCACCAGATAGAGCTCGCACCCGATGAGCGGCTTCAGGCCCTTGGCCTTGGCCTGGTTGTAGAAATCAATCGCGCCGTACAGGTTGCCGTGGTCGGTGAGCGCGATCGCGGGCATCCCGAGCTCCACGGCGCGGTCCATCAGCCGGTCGATGCGGCAGCAGCCGTCGAGCAGGCTGTAGTCCGTGTGGACGTGGAGGTGGACGAATTTCGGGTCGACGGACGGCACGCGTGCGCTGGAGCCAAACGCGCGGTTGCGACCGCGCAAGAAGGGAAAGGGGCGGGCACGCGTCCGCTTGCCAGCGCGGCGCCGGCGGGCTTTAACGCCGCCGATGATGACCACCCGCGCGCGCGGTCTCGCCAGCCTCCACGCGGCGGCGGCGGCCGCCGGCATGGGGGTTTTCTTCTGGGGGTACGCGGAGTTCACCCTGCGTCAGGTGCCGTTCGTGCGCCTGACGCGGGAGGTGAATCTTGTGCCCTACCTGCTCTGCGTGCTGGGTGGGATGGCGTTGGCGCGCCGGGAGGTGAAGGGTTGGTCCAGCCGCTTTGAAGTGCTGCGTTCGGCGAACGCGGCGCGTCTCGCGGCGCGCCAGGTGGCGCTGATGGCGCTCCTGATCTTCACGATGATGTTCGCGACGCAGGACCGCAGCATCAGCCGTCTGTTTCTCGGATCCTTCCTGGTGTGGGCGGGGCTGTTGTTGTGGTGGCTCAACGCCTGGCTGCCGGGTTTGCTTGCGCGGCGGCTCTTCCAGCGAGGGCACCGGCTGCCGACGCTTTTCGTCGGTCCGCCGGCCGGGCTTGCGAGGTTGGATGATTGGATCGTCCGGCAGGGCGCGCTGGGCGTGCATCCGGTCGGATTGCTGACGGACGCGGAGGTCATCCCCGCGGAAATTCCGGCAAGCATCCCGCGGTTGGGCGGGGAAGGGGACCTGGCGAGGGTGTTGGCGGAGCAACCGGTGGCGCAGGTGGTGAGGCTCGGCCTGCCGGCGAGCGACGCGGAGGCATCGGAGCTGGCGGGCGTCTGCCAGGAGCACGGCGTCCGGCTGCTGGTGCACACGGATCTGGCGGAGAAGTTCACGCTGCCGTTCACGCCCAGCCTGGAGGATGGCCGCCACTTTCTCGCGTTGCAGGATGAGCCGCTGGAGGACCCGGTGAACCGGCTGGTGAAGCGGGTCTTTGACCTCGGACTCGCGTTGCCGGTGGTGGTGTTGGTGCTGCCGCCGTTGTGCGGTTGGGTGTGGCTGATGCAGCGGCGACAGGCGCCGGGACCGTTGTTCCACACCCGCGAGCGCTGCGGCCGGCGGGGCCATGAGTTCCGGATGTTGAAGTTCCGCACGATGCGGGCGGAAGGAGCCGACGGCCCGGCCGAGGCGCGCCAGGCTTCGGTGGAGGACGCCCGCGTTTTCCCCTTCGGTCGTTTCATGAGGCGGCACAGCCTCGACGAGTTCCCGCAGTTCTGGAACGTGCTGCGCGGCCACATGAGCGTGGTCGGCCCGCGTCCCTACATGCCGCTGCTGGAGGGCGAGTTCCGGCGGCAGGTTCGCGGCCACCGGGCGCGCCAGCTGGTGAAGCCGGGCATCACGGGCCTTGCCCAGAGCATGGGGTACCGCGGCCAGGTGCTCCATGAGGAGATGCTGCGGCGGCGCCTGCAGTGGGACCTCCACTACATCACCCACTGGTCCATCTGGCTCGATGGGCAGATTACCCTGCGCACCCTCGGGCAGATCGTGCGTCCGCCACCCACGGCCTACTGACGCCGGCCGGGCGGGTTCACGCCCTCAGCAGGTCGAGGGACTTGCCCTGCAGCGGGAAGATCGGTTCCCCCAATCGGCGGGAGCTGATCGCCTCGAATTGCAGCCCGATCGCGGAGTCCTTGGCGAAGAACTGCAGGAAGTCCCGCTTGTGCATCACGAGGAATCGGGCGGGCGTGCGGGTCACGATCGTGGCTCGGGTGATGCTGTTCTGCAGGAGACTGATCTCCCCGAAGAAGTCCCCGATGCTCAGCTGGGCGACCTCCTCCTGACCGCGCTGCACCGCGAGTCGTCCCTCGTACACCAGGTAGAAGAAATGGTTGTCCTCCCCCTCGTGGAGGATGAACGCGTCGATCGGGTAATCCTGGAAGCTGGCCCGGCGCGCGAATGCCGCCAGGGCGTGGGGGGACCAGTTTGCCGCGAGGGGCGTGCGCTGGAGGAACGCGATTTTCTGCACGGCATCCTCGATCTGCGTGCGCGACAGCCGCGAGAGCACGAGGCCCTCGAACGCCTCGCGGCGCAGGGCCAGGACCACGGCGGGCTCGACCACCCGGACGCTTCGCGTCCGGGCGCTGCCCTTGAGAAGGGCGATCTCCCCGAATACGTCCCCTGGCACCAGCGACGCCACGCGGTCCCCGCGTCCGTTGGGCAGGGCGCGCGTGACCTCCACCTCGCCGGCGTGCAGGAGGTAGAGTTTGTCGCCCGGATCGCCCTCCCGGATGATGACGGAGCCGGCCGCATGGCGTTCCGGTTCAAGGGCGGCGGCGATCACCGCGCGATCGGCGGCGGGCAGCATCTGAAAGAGAAGCGAATCGGCGATGCACGCCGCGATGGCTTCCGGGGTGACCTCCCCGCGGGTTACGCGGGCCGGTGGACGCGGTCGCCGAGCCCGCCAGTCTCGCCAGGTGAGATAGCCGATCGCGCCGAGCGCGCTGAGCAGGGTGGTCACGGCGAGGCCGAGCAGCGCTAGGACAAGAAAAGCGGTGATGCGGGGACCACCCGAGCCCTGGAACGCTCGCCAGAGGTCAACCCAGTTGCCGAACAACAGAAGGCCCGACAGCACGAGGAGCGCACTGACCCAGCCGGAGCTGTACGCCAGATGGATGCCGACGAAGCGGAGGTCCAGGTGGCGCAACCGGGTCCGCAACGCACGCCAGACCTCGCGGTTGGGTTCGAATTGGAAATCCCACTTGTCGTCATCGCGACGCCGGCCGGTGCGGGCGTGCAGCACCCGGATGCCCGGCGACCACCAGAAGGGGGCGAGCAGGACGGCCAAAGCCGCGGCTGGCAGCAGGGCGGCGCCGGGCAGAAGCAGGGCGGCGGCGCCGAGCGCCACGGCAATCGGCGCGACCTGCGCGAGGGCGGCGTCGGCGACCGTGCCGGTACCGCCCATGACGGCGTCGCCGAGATCGACCCGGAAGCGGGGGAAGGGGGAGCGCCACAGGAAACCCGGCGCGTAGACCTCGGCGTTGCGATACCGCACCACGGCGGCGGCCAGCCAGTTCCCGGCGCTGAGGGCGGCGCACACGACAAACCAGCCCGCAAGCAACTCCCACGGGCTGGACGGAAGCGCGAGCGGTTGCCGGAAGAGCGCGACGACGGTCAGGGCGCCCCCGGCGAGAGCGGCGAACTTCGCCCAGGAGCCTGACAACTCGTGCGACCAAGCCGCCGGCCGGACCTGCGGCGGCGGCTCGGTCCCGTCGATGCGAAGGATGCCGCGCTGGTAGGCCTTGATGACGATCTCGTAGAATTCGCGCAGCTGCACACAGTCGCGGTCCATCACGAGTTGGAAAAGCACCTGTGGCACCGAACGGCCGGGCCCGTCTCCGAACGCGCGCAACGCCTTCCAGTGCGTCGTGGCCATCGAAAGGTACCGACGGGCGGACTCCTGCTTCACGATGCATTGCGTGGGGGAGATCTGCGCGCAGCGCAGGCCCTCGGCACAGCGCAGCTCAACGACGGTCAGCAGGGTCTGTTGGTCCAGCTTCGCCACCTCGAACCCGGGTTGCACATGGAGCGGAGGGATGACCTGGGCAGCCTTCTCGCGGGGCGCGCCTTCGGGTTGGTGCATAGTTCGGGAGGGGTCGCAGGTGGGCGGGTCGCCCGCGGGCGGGCAGCGAAGGCGAAGGGGGTGCTCATCGATTTTCGAGACGAAAAATGATGCCGGTACACGTCTGGGTTTTCGTCCCGCCACGACCTTGCGGGAGGGGCGGGTCGCGCCCCTTTGCGCGAAAAAAAGAGGCGGACCGTGAAGTCCGCCTCCTGATCTCGGTTCCTGTTGCGGTCAGGACCAGCGCAGGTCGACGCGGGAGAGCGGCATCTGGCGCACGCGCTTGCCAGTGGCGGCGAAGATCGCGTTGCAGATCGCCGGCGCCACGGGGGGCAGGGCCGGTTCGCCGAGGCCCGTGGTCGGGTACTTGGTCGATAGGAAGTGCGTCTCGATCTTCAGCGGCGCCTCGGTGATGCGGATGAGCGGGTAGTCGTGGAAGTTGCCCTGCACGACGCGCCCGCGCTCGATGTTGAGCTCCTGCGTCAGCAACGTGCCCAGCCCGTCGACGACCGAGCCCTCGACCTGGTTTTCGGCGCCGCTGAGGTTGACGATCTGTTCCCCGATGTCTCCGCCGGTGACAAAGCGGTCGACGCGGAGCTGACCGTCCTTGGACACCGTGACCTCGGCCACCTGGGCGAAGTACCCGCTGTGGCTGAAGTGGAACGCGATGCCGGCGCCGGAACCCTTCGGGAACTTCCTCTTACCCCAGCCGGCCTTTTCGGCGGTGAACTTAAGGATGTTCCGCATGCGGGCGACGTTGTAGCCGGCGTTCTGCTTGCCCTTGCCGCCTCCGCCCGAACCGGCGGGCATCTCGTCGCGCGTTCCGAGCAGCTCTAGGCGCATTTCGAGGGGGGCGCGGCCAGCGGCGTGCGCCAGCTCATCGATGAAGCTATGGAACACCCAGGCGAACACGCAGCTGCCCGGTGCGCGCCAGGGGCCCATCGGCCAGCCGGTCTCGAACATGGTTTGCTCGGCCAGGTAGTTCGGAATCCAGCGTCCTGGGAACTCGTCCGGGCTGAGCGAACCGCCACTGCCGGGCGAGCCACCCTCACCGAAGGTGAAGAAGTGGTTCTTCCAGGCGCTGATCCGGCCCGAGGAATCAAGGCCGGCCTTCAGGAAGTGCAGGCCGCCGGGCCGGTATTGGTCGTGGCGAAGGTCGTCTTCGCGTGACCACGTGAGCTTCACGGGGGCTGGCACCTTCATCGCAATGGCGGCCGCCTCGATGAGGTAGTCGGCGCCGATGCGCCGGCCGAAGCCGCCGCCCGCGCGGTTGAGGTGCAGCTTGATCTTCTCCGGCGCGATGCCGAGCACGCGGTTGACCATGCCAGTCCCGATGGTGGGGATCTGCGTGGGCGACCAGATTTCCATCACGCCGTCCTTCCAGTGCGCGGTGGTGTTCTGCGGCTCCAGGTTGGCGTGCGAGATGAATGGATACAGGTATTCCGCGCTGACGGTCTTGGCGGCCGAGGCCAGTGCGGCGTCGACTTCACCGTCCTTGCGGAGGACGCGCTGCCCCGGCTGGGCGGACTTCGTGCGGGCCTCAGCCACGAAAGTGTCCCAGCTCTGCCCGGCGACCGCTCCTTCGTCCCACGTCACCTTCAGCTGGCGACGGGCGCTGAACGCGGCCCAGGTGGAGTCGGCCACGATCGCGACGCCGGCGCGCAGCTCCTTCACCTTGCCGTTGCCCTCGAGCACGAAGGCGTCCTTCACGCCCGGGAGGGTCTTCACGAAGTCGAGGTTCGCGCTGACCACCTTGCCGCCGAACACGGGGCATTTCTCGTACACGGCGTAGAGCATGCCCGGGAGTTTCACGTCGATGCCGAAGAGCGGCTGGCCGGTGACGATCCGCGGGGTGTCGATCTGCGCGATGCGCTTGCCGAGGAGCTTGTAGTCCTTGGCGGGCTTGAGCGTGACCTGTTCCTTGTCCGGCACCGGGAGGGAGGCGGCTTTGACGGTCAGCTGTCCGTAGGCGAGTTTCTTGCCGGAGGTGTGGATCACCGCCGCGTTTTCGGCGCGGCACTCGGCGACCGGCACGCCCCACGTCTGCGCCGCGGCTTGCACCAACATCGTGCGCACCGTGGCGCCGAGCAGATGGAAGGTGTCGTAGTTGTTGGGCGTGGAGCGGCTGCCACCGGCGCTCTGGCCGCCATAGAGCTTCTCATCGAAATCGCCCTGCTCGATGGTGATGCCCTGCCACGGCACCTCCATCTGCTCGGCGATGATCATCGGCAGCGAGGTCTTCACGCCCTGGCCCATTTCGGGCTGCTTGGACACGATCGTGACCGCGCCTGACGGCGCGATGCGGACGAAAGCGTTCGGCTTGAAATCGCCCCCGGAAGCGGAGTCCGCCGCCCGCGCCTCGCCACCGGAGCGGAGGCAGAAGGCGAGCGCGAACCCGCCACCGGCGAGGCTGGAAAGTTTGAGGAAATCGCGGCGGTTCACCGCGGAAGGAGGAAGGGTTGCGGTGCTCATTGCGCGGTCTCCTTCCCGCCGGCGGCGAGGGCCGCGGCTCGCTTGATGCCCTGGCGGATGCGGACATAGGTGCCGCAGCGGCAGATGTTGCCGGCCATCGCGCCGTCGATGTCGGCGTCGCTCGGGCGGGGGTTGTCCTTGAGGAGCGCGGCCGCCGTCATCAGCTGGCCCGGCTGGCAATAACCGCATTGGGCGACGTCCAATTCGCTCCAAGCCTGCTGCAGCGGGTGCATCTTACCGTTCTCGGCAAGCCCCTCGATTGTGGTGACCTTCATCCGGCCAACCGTTGAGACCGGCGTCATGCAGGCGCGCGCCGGCACGCCGTTCAAGTGGATGGTGCAGGCGCCGCACTGGCCTACGCCGCAGCCGTACTTCGTGCCGGTGAGTTCGAGGTTGTCGCGCAGTGCCCAGAGCAGCGGGGTGTCGGGAGGCACGTCTACAGTGCGGGACTGGCCGTTGACGTTCAGGATGTACTTCATGGGGTTGGGAAAAAGTTAAAGGGGTTCCGGTCGAAAAAGATGCACGCCGGTGCGCGAAAATGGCAAACGGAGTTTCGCGATTGGGGCGGCCGGCGACGGCTCAGCCGAAAATCCGCGGCACGATTTGTCCGTGGACGTCGGTGAGTCGGTAATCGCGGCCCTGGAACCGGTAAGTGAGCCGGGTGTGATCGTAGCCGAAAAGGTGGAGCAGGGTCGCGTGCAGATCGTGCACGTGCACGGGGTCGCGGGCGACGTTCCACGCGAGGTCGTCGGTCTCGCCGATGACCTGACCGCCCTTCACGCCGCCGCCGGCGAGCCAGAGGCTGAAGGCGTTGGGGTGGTGGTCGCGGCCGGTGATGGAGCGGGAGCCTGGACGGTTTTCGCCGAGCGCGGTGCGGCCGAACTCGGAGCCGCAGATCACGAGCGTGTCGTCGAGCAGGCCGCGTTGCTTCAGGTCCTTGATCAGCGCGGCGATCGGCTGGTCGGCCATGAGGCAGTTGTGGGGCAGGTCGGTGTTGATGCGGCTGTGGTGGTCCCACGACGCGTGGATCACCTGCACGACCCGCACGCCGCGCTCGACGAGCCGGCGGGCCATGAGGCAATTGCGGGCGAAGGTGCCGAACAGGCCGGTGCCCCCGAGTTGGTTGCCGCCCTCGACCTTGGGTTCGGAGCGGTTGACGCCGTACAGGTCGAGGGTCGCCTGGGACTCACCCGAAAGGTCCATGAGCTCCGGTGAGGCGCTCTGCATGCGGAAGGCCAGCTCGTAGGCCGCAATGCGGCTCTCGATCTCGGGGTCGCGCACCTCGGCGTCGCGCAGGGCGTTGAGCTCCCCGAGTCCGGCGATCGTGCGGCGCTGCATGGCGGTGGTCACGCCGGAGGGGTTGTCGAGATTCAGCACCGGCGTGCCCTCGTTGCGGAACATCACGCCGGAATATTTCGAGGGCAGGAACCCGCTCGACCAGCTGGCCGAGCCGCCGGGAACGCCGCGGCCGACGCAGATCAGCACCACGAACTCCGGCAGGTTGCGGTTCACGCTGCCCAGTCCGTATGAAAGCCACGATCCCATGCTCGGACGGCCCGAGATCGCCGAGCCGGTGTTCATCAGGAGCTGGCCCGGGACGTGGTTGAACTGGTCGGTGTGCATCGACCGGACGAGGCAGATGTCATCCGCGATCGAGCCGATGTGCGGCAGCAGGTCGGACAACTCCATGCCGCACTGGCCGTGCGGGCGGAACTTGCGCGGGGTCCCCATGATCCGCGCCGACTCCTTCGCGAGGAAGGCGAAGCGCATGTTGGCCAGCATCGATTCCGGCAGGGGCTGGCCGTCGAGCTCGTTGAGCTTCGGCTTCGGGTCGTAAAGGTCCATCTGGCTCGGACCGCCCTCAAGGTAGATGTAGATGCAGTTCTTCGCCCGCGGCCGGTGGTGGGTGCGCACCTGCCCGCTCGCGTCGGCGCCGGCCAGCAACCCGTCGGCCCCGAGCAGTCGGGTGAGGGCAAGGCCGCCGATGCCGCCGCCGGCCCGCATCAGAAAGCGCCGCCGGGTGTGGTCTGGATTTCCAGGGATCATTCGCGGGTGATGAACTCGTCGAGATTCAGGATCAGGCGCGCGGTGGAGACCAGCGCAAGCCGTTCGTCTCCACCCGCGATCGCCATCTGGTCGGCATGGTGGCGTCGCAGCGCGTGCAGTTCCGCCGTTGAGGGCGGGCGCCCGAGGCACAGCTCGAAGCCGGCCTTCAGGCGCGCGTCTGATTCCCCCGGTATCGCCTCCAACCGCTCCGCCAGCTTGCCGGCCGCGGCGAAGAACACGGGGTCGTTCAGGAGCGTCAGCGCCTGCAGCGGCGAGTTGGAGCGCTCACGCTGGAGGCAGGCGACGCTGGCGTCCGAGGCGTCGAAGGTCGTGAGCATCGGGTAGGGCACGTTCCGCCGGAGATGAATGTACATGCCGCGCCGGTTGCCCTCCGTACCCTTCGTCTCGGGCCAGCTGCGGTTGCGCCCGAATGCCATGATGAACTCCGGCAACGGCGGATGGATGCTCGGTCCGCCGACCTTCGGGTTCAGCAGGCCGCTGCTCGCCAACGCGACGTCGCGCACGATCTCCGCCTCCAACCGGTGGCGGCTCTGACGGGCGAGCAGGAAATTCAGCGGATCGCGCTCCCCGAGATCGGCGCGGCCGCGGGAGCTTTGACCGTAGGTCTGCGACGAAACGATCAGCCGGATCAAAGCCTTCCGGCTCCAGCCGAGGCGCACAAACTCGTTCGCGAGCCAGTCGAGCAATTCCGGGTGCGAGGGACGATCGCCCAGCGCGCCGAAATTGTCGGGCGTCGCCACAAGCCCGCGGCCGAAAAGGTTTTTCCAGATCTGGTTCACGGCGACTCGAGCCGTCAGCGGGTTCGCCGGATCGACGATCCAGCGGGCGAGGTCCAGCCGGTCGGCCACCGGCCCGCGCACCCGTAGCGGCGGCAGCACCGCGGGGGTGCCGGGCAGCACCTCTTCGCCGGGACGTTTGTAATCGCCGCGCAGGTGGATGCGGGTGGTCCGGTTTTGGGAGATGAGCACCGGCGCGGCGGTCTTGGGGAAGTCGGGGCGCTTCGCATGGTGCGCCGCGAGGGGTTTGAAGAGCTCCTTGCCCTTCGCGTCGTCAAAGCGCGCCACGTGCCGGGCGAGCGCCGCGGTGTCTTCGGCGGAACGCTTCCCCGCCGGGGTGTCGACGATGGCGAGGATCTCGTCTGGCAGTGTGCTCGGCTCAAGCGGTGCGGCGCGGGAGGTGGCGGCCAACCGGAAGCGCGTCATCACGCCGGTGAGGCGGTGCTCGAGTTCCAGGAAGAGGGTCGTGCCGGCGGGGAAGTCCTGCGGTTCCTTCAGCTCGAAGACGATCACGTGCCCTCGGTCGCCCTGGCCGGTCACGCTCCAGCCGGTCGTGTTGTCGCCGTCGAGGGTGTGCTCCGGCGGACTCCCCTTGGCCGAGAAATCGGCGCGGGCCGCGGCGAACACGAGCTTGCGCTGCTCGCCGGCTGGCGTGCGCGCCATCGCCGAAAACTCCGCGAGGTGAAAATCGCCCGAACGCGCGCGGCCCGCGCGTTCGCCGAGCCCGGCCAGCGCTTCGACCCGGAAGCCGGTCACGCCTCGCATCGTCAGCGGCGCCTGCACGACGTAACGTGTCCGCACGGGGTCGCGCTCGCCGGTGGTCACCGAAAAATCGGCGTTCGGCTGCGAGACGCGCTCCTCGTCCTCCGTGATCGTCGTGATCTCTTCGGGGTGGATCATCGTCCAGCGCGCGCGGGGCGGGGTGAGCTTTTTTTCCCAATCCGTCACGCGGTCCGGTACCAGACCCGCGACGAAATCACGGATCGGCTTCTCGAGCCTTTCGCGCTCCTTTTCCCAAACGGCCAGCTTCCGTTCGTAGTCGGCCAGCTCGTCGGGGCGCGGCGCGGGGATGTCCCGCTCGGCTGTCCGGTTGAAGAACGCGTACAGCTGGTAGAACTCGCGGATCGAGATCGGGTCGTACTTGTGGGTGTGGCACTCGGCGCAACCCACCGTCAGGCCTAGCCAGACCGAACCGGTCGTGGCGGTGCGGTCGACGGCGTTCTTCACACGGTCCAGTTCGAGGTCCGCACCGGCTTCGTCGTTCTTCAACGAGTTGCGGTGGAACCCGGTCGCGATGCGCTGATCCGGCGTGGCACCGGGCAGCAGGTCGCCGGCGAGTTGCTCGAGCGTGAACTGGTCGAAGGGCTGGTCGCGGTTCACCGCTTCGATCACCCAGTCGCGGTAAAGGTAGGCATAGGGTCGCAGGGTGTCGTTCAGGTAGCCCGCGCTGTCCGCGTAACGCGCCTGGTCGAGCCAGTGCCGGCCCCAGCGTTCGCCGAAATGCGGCGACGCCAGCAGGCGGTCGACCAGCCGCTCCTGCGCGCCGGGCGCCTGATCATCGACGAAAGCCTGCACCTCCGCGGGGGTGGGCGGCAGGCCGACGAGATCGAGGCTCAGCCGGCGGATCAGTGTGCGTCGGTCGGCGGTCGGGGAGGACGCGACACCCTCGCGGGAAAGCCGCGCGCGGACAAAGCGGTCGATTGGATGCGCCGCCCCCGCGATGTCCGGCGGCGCGAGGCGGCGGGGCTGTTCAAACGACCAGTGCGCGGGCTGCGGCGCGCCTTGCTCGATCCAGCGGCGCAGCAAGGCGACCTGCGCGGGATCGAGCTGCTTCTTGGTTTCCGGCGGTGGCATCACCTCATCGGCCTCCCGGGCCGTGATGCGGTGAAGAAGTTCGCTGTCGGCCGGCCGTCCGGGCACGATCGCCGTCGCGCCGCTTCTGTTGGTGCCGCGCGCGCCCGCCGCGGTGTCGAGGCGCAGGCCGCCCTTGCGCTGCGCCTCGTCCGGCCCGTGGCAGTGGAAACAATGGTTCGAGAGGATCGGACGGATGTCGCGGTCGTAGTCGACCACATCCGCCGCGCGCAGTCCGCCGGCGATCAGGCCGGAAAAGGTCATCAGGAGGCGAAGTGCGGGGCGGGTCTGCATCCGGGGCGGAGGAGGGCGGGGAAGAAGGCGAGGCTGGCGACGCTAGGCAGGCGAGGGAAGGAATTCCTGCTGGGAGAACCACGAAATACACCAAAGGCACGAAACCGAACCGGGTGGCCCACGGAATTCACTGGAGCCACGGAAAACCATCGGGCGTGGGGGCCATGGCTGTTTGCTCGCGCTGAGCCTCCTGAGCTTCTTCGCGGCCATCCATCCAGTGGGTGCCAAATTGCTCAATGGGCGGAGGCGCGCTCGCTGCGGGCTGGTTCCGTTTGTAAGTTGCACCGGAGTTCAAGGGCGTCGTCGAAAAAACATCCCATCCTCAACCGCTTCTCCCGAAGCGACTCCGCAGCCGTCAGCGCTCGGTCCCTTCCGCGTTTTCCGTGGATTCCGTGGGCACACCTGGCGGCATCTTGGGCTGCATCTCGTACGATTCCCGAGTTCCTGATCTCCAGATTCCCCGGGGTCCTCCGTTTTCTCCTGTTCCCCGGATTGGGCTCCCCGGTCCGGTTTCGTGCCTTCGATGCGTTTCTTGGTCTCTCTCTGGTCCTCCGTGTCCGCGGTTTTGGACCTGACGTGCTCCGCGCGTTCGCTCACCCATGCGGGTGTGAAATCGATTCGCATCCACGAAAATGGCGGTCCGGAGAAACTGGTGTTCGAGGACATTCCCGTGCCCGCGCCGGCGGCGGGTGAAATCCGCCTGCGCGTGGAGGCGGCGGGACTCAACTTCATCGATACGTACAAGCGATCCGGACTCTACGCCGTGGCGCTGCCGCATACCCTGGGGCAGGAGGCCGCCGGCGTGGTGACCGCGGTCGGGGCGGGCGTGGTCGACTTCCGTGTGGGCGACCGTGTGGCGAGTGCCGCGGTTACGGGGGCTTGCGCCGAGGAGGCGCTGGCGCCCGCAGCGCAGTGCGTGCCTGTGCCGGCCGGCGTTTCCTCGCAGCTGGCGGCGGCCGTGATGCTGCAGGGGCTCACCGCGCATTACCTCGCGTGTGACACGTGGCCGCTCCGCGCCGGCGAGACGGCGCTGGTGCACGCGGCGGCGGGCGGAGTCGGGTTGCTGCTGGTGCAGATCGCGCGGAAACGCGGGGCGCGCGTCCTCGCGACGGTGGGAACCGACGAGAAGGCCGTGCTCGCCCGCGAGGCCGGGGCCGAGGCGGTCTGCGTCTATTCCCGTGAAAATTTCACCGAGGCGGCCCGCGCGTTCACCGGCGGGCGCGGCATGGACGTCGTTTACGACGGCGTGGGCCGCGAGACGTTCGATGGCTCGATCGCCAGCCTGCGTCCGCGGGGGCTCCTGGCCTCATTCGGCAACGCCAGCGGTCCCGTGCCGCCCGTGGCCCCGCTGCTGCTGTCGCAGAAGGGCTCGCTCTTTCTCACGCGACCCACGCTCGCGCACTATGTCGCCACCACCGCCGAGCTGCGCGCGCGGGCAGCCGACCTTTTCGCCTGGATCGCCGACGGATCGCTGTGCGTGCGGATCGGCGCGACTTTCCCCTTGGCGCGCACGGCCGACGCCCACCGTGCCCTCGAGTCCCGCGCCACGACCGGCAAGGTGCTGCTGCTGCCCTGAGAAGGTCGCGCCCGGGCTAAAGGAACGCCACCAGGGCTTGGTCACGGAGAGCTGGGCCGAGCCCACGGAGGATGCGGCGCGGGCGGAAAAGAGGTTCGAATGAGGATTGGTCCGTAATTGGGGGAATGGGGAATTCAGTAACGCTGCGCATTTGTCGCGAAGCACCCTACGCGGATACGCGACACGAAGGGCGGACTTTGCAGCCGCGGTTGATGCCGCGGATCTTTCGGATCGATCACCGCGAGCGCACTTCCCCGCGCGTCGGATTGAACTGTCGTGCATTTGTGGTCCAAAGCGCGGATGGTGCGTCCCAGCCAAGGAGGGCGCGCATTCTGCGGAAGAACTTCCTTCAAGACCCCATGAAAACCCCGACCCGCGCCCTGCTGCTGGTGCTTGCACTCTTGCTTCTGCCGCAACTCTCGTCGTCCGCCGAGCCCGGCTCCGGTTGGCGCGCCGGTTTCGCCTCGGCGAGGATCACGCCGGCGGAGCCGCTGATGCTCGCCGGTTACGCGGGCCGGACGCAGCCGGCGCGCGAGGTCGATGACGAGTTGTTTCTCAAGGTCCTGGCGCTGGAGGACGCGGTGGGTGCCCGCGCGTTGATCGTCACGGCCGATCTCATCGGGTTTCGCGCCGACTTCTCCACGCCGGTGATCGCGCGGATCGCGGCGGAGACCAAGGTTCCGCGGGAGCGGATCCTCTTCAACGCCTCCCACACCCATGCGGGGCCGGCCGTGATGCTCGGCACGCAGTCGCATTACACGATCGCGCGCGATCAGGCGGAGCGCCTGATCGCCTACACCACGCGTCTGCAGGAGGAATGCGTGCGACTCGCCCGACAGGCCGTGGAGCGGCTGGAGCCGGCGCGCCTGCGGTGGGGCACGGGGCAGGTCAATTTCCCGATGAACCGGCGCGAGTTCACCGAACGCGGGGTGATCCTCGGGGTTAATCCGCGCGGACCTGTCGACCGTTCGGTACCGGTGCTGCGGCTCGACGATGCCGGGGGGCGTCTGCGCGGAGTGGTTTTCGGCGCGGCCTGCCACAACACCACCTACGGTACTCGCGATAACCGCGTGAGCGGCGACTACGCGGGCGTGGCTCAGGCGCTGATCGAACGCGAGGCGCCGGGCGTGCAGGCGATGTTTGTGCAAGGGTTGGCCGGCGACACGAACCCGTACCCGAACAGCCTCAATGACCCCGCTAAGCGACCCGCGGTGGAAATCGCCCGGGCGCACGGTGCCGAACTGGCCCGCGAGGTGCGGCGCGTTCTCGGTTTCACACTGAAGCCCGTGGACGGCCCCTTGCGGACCGCGCTCGGGGAGGTGGCGCTTCCGTTGCAGCGGCCTCCGGCGCGCGCCGAGATCGAGCGCACGGCGGCGACGGGCGCCTCGACGCAAAAGTGGGTGGCGGAGCAAATGCTGCGGAGGCTCAACGAAGGCGGCGTGCTGCCGGCCGAGCACCGCGTCCCGGTCGCGGTCTGGCAATTCGGCACGGACCTCACGTTTGTCGGTCTTCCGGGCGAAGTGGTGGTCGATTACGTGCGGCTGATCGAGGAAGCGCTCGGGCCGCAGCGCCTCTGGCTGGCCGCTTACTGCCACGACACCTTCGGGTACGTGCCATCGGCCCGCGTGCTGCGAGAAGGTGGCTACGAGACCCGCGGCCTCTACCACGGCGGCATCGGCTACTTCGCGCCTGAAGCACAGGACGCGCTGGTCGGAAAAGTACGTGAGCTCGCGGCCTCCGCCGGAAGGCTGTGAACGGAAAACTCTGGCGAGTTAACGCAGCGTCTGCAGGTACGCCTCGAGGTCGGAGATCTCCTGCGGGTTGAAGATGTCGGCCATCGGCGGCATCGGCGAAACCCCATAGTGCTCGTAGCCTTTGGCGAGCACCTTGCTTGGTTCGAGCAGGCTCTCGCGGATCTCGGCCGGCGTGAGGCGTTTCGCCAGCCCGTCGAGGGCGGGCCCGACCGTGCTCCCCTGGCCCTTCAGGGCGTGGCAGAGCACGCAGGCGGCGGGGTGTTGGTGGAACAGGGCCGCCCCGCGCGAGGCGTCGGCCGGGAGCAGGGACGCGGCCTCGTCGACCAGCGTCAGCTCCACCAGGCGCACGTCGTCGAAAATCGCTTCCCCACGGGCGACGTGAAGAACGTTGACGGAGGCGGTCTGGCGTTCGCCGCTGTTGAACTCGACCTCAACCTCGGTCCAGTCGATGTCGCGCCGGCGCACGGTGTCGGTCTCCACGCGGAGGTTGTGCACATTGAAACTGGCCTTGCCCTGGAGGGCTCCAGTGCGGATCCAGCCGGCGAGGCGGTACTGGGTGTTGGGTTTCACCGGGACATCGGCGTGCAGGCTGGTGTCGGCGTTGCCGTCGGTCACCACGCGGAGTCCGCGCTGGCCTGAGCGACCCGGGCGTTCTCCCGTCGAGGAACCCCATGCCGCCGTGGTGTTGGCCTCGCGGTTGCCGTAGTCGCGACGGCGCCACCCCGCGGGCAGGCCGTCGGCGGCGATTTCCTCAAAGCCTGGGTTGGGCAGAAGGTTCGGGCCTTCCTTGTAAAGCGATGCGCCGTGCACGCGGCCGACGACGCGTGCGGCCTCGCGGAGCCACTCGTCCTTCTGGTTGACGGGATTGCGCACGAGGCTGGCGGCGACGTTCTTGATCTGGGGCGAAGTCGGGAACCCGCCCAGCTTCGCGAACGCGGCGAGACGTGTGAGCAGGTCGGAATCGCTCATCACGGCCGAGGAGAAGAACAGGGCGACGGCTGCGGCGTCGGAACCGAGCGCCCGGGTGGCATTCCGGCGGACGGCAGCGTCAGCGTGAACAAGCGCGGCGCGATGCGTGGCCTCGTCGAGCTGTCCCAGGCCGTGCAAGGTCCATAGCGCGTGCAGCGCAGGCACCGGGGTGGAGCCCAGCGCGAGTTTCCGCAGTTCCGGGGCGGCGGCGGAGCGCTTTCCCTCCACGAGCAGCCGCTGCGCGGTAAGGCGCCAGAACTGGTTCCCGCTGGAGAGGGCGGAGACGAGCTGCGCTTCGGACGCACCCTGCAGGGAGCGAATTGCCGGAGCCTTGGCCTGCTCCCAGACGACGCGGTAGATCCGGCCGCGAACGTTGTCACGCAGCGGGTTTTCGTGGGCGCCGCCCACCCCCGTTTTGGCCGAGTAGCCGCCGCGCTCGGGGCTCGGGGTGGGGTTGTGCTGGATGATGTAATTCTGCCAGTCGGCGAACCAGACGGCGCCGTCCGGCCCGACCTCGGCGAAGACGGGCGACATCCACTCGTCGGAACTCGCGACGAGGTTGAAGGCGTCGTCGGCCGCGTAGCCTGCTCCGTCGCGGCGAAGGTTGAGCAAAGCGACCAGCTTCATGGTCGGCTCGCAGACCATGGCCTTGCCCTGGAGGCGGGCGGGCAGGTTGTCGGAATGGATGATGGCGCTGCCGGCGGCGGCGGTGTAGCCGCCGAACACGTCGACTTGCCGGAAGTTCGGCGTGATGGTGTGGGCGCGGTCCTCGGTGTTGATGCGCTTCGCGGTCATCGCGCGCATGCCCTTGGGCGCGATGGTGGCGGGCAGTCCGCCGAAAAAGAGCGGCGCGTTGTTGGCGGTGCCGCCGAAATCATCGCCGAATTCGTTGATGCTCTGCCCCCACGAGTTGTTCGTGAACTGATGCAGGAACTCGAGCGCCGAGCCGTCGGCGCGGAACCGGTAGGTGCCTTGGGCGAACTGCAACTCGCGGCCCCCGACCGTGCCGCGGAAACCCGAGTACCCGACGCACCCGTGGATCCAGTTGTCGATGCCGTAGTGGAGGTTGTTCGCCTGCGCATGGGTGTCGTTCACGCCCCAGCCCGTCATGATCTCCTCGCGCACGTCAGCGCGTCCGTCGCCGTCGGTATCCTTCAGGAAGAGGAAGCGCGGGGGTTGCGCGACGATCACGCCGCCGCGCGCGAAGGTGAAGCTCGTCGGGATGTTCAGCCGGTCGGCGAACACGGTGAACGTGTCGGCGCGTCCGTCGCCGTCGGTGTCCTCGCAGATCTTGATGCGGTCGGTGCCGAACCCGTCGGGCTTCACGTCGTGCGGGTAGTCGCGGCTTTCGGCGACCCAGAGTCGTCCGCGTTCGTCCCACGCCATGAAGATCGGCTTCGCGATGTCGGGCTCGGCCGCGAACAGTTCCAATCGCAGGTCGGGCGCCACTTGAGTGCGCTCGCGGCTGCCCTTCACGCCGAGGGGCTGCTGGAAGGTGACCGGCTCGGCGCGCTTTTCGTAGTTGGCGATGGTCGGGCGGGTTTCCCGACGCTCGGGCTCGCGGGCGGCGAGAAACGCCTCCCACTCCGCACGCCGGCTGGCGCTGACGGCGGCGACGAGCCGCGCCTTGGCGCCCGTCGCGTAGGCTTCCGACTCCGCGGCACCGAGTTGGGCGGCGGCGATCCGCCGGGCCGCCGGCACCGCGGCGAGGGATGGAAACCGGTCCGCGGGCGCGTCGAGCACGACCGCGTCGAACTTTCCGACAAAATCGGCCGTCGCGGCGGCCGGATCCGACACATACTCGAACCAGATCGCGTCGCGCCCGAGGTCCCTCATCAGGGCGTGGCAGGCCATGCGCGGCGCGCGGTCCGGTGTCCCGGCGTAAAGGATCCGGAGCGGAGAAGCGGAGCCCGCTGCAGTCAAAGCGAGGAACAGGAAGGCAAGGATCAGTCGGTTTTTCATCATCGGGGTACGGGGCGACGGTGACGCTTGGGTGCGGAGGAGGAAAGTCAGATTCCCCCCTGAAAGTTCCGCGGCGAGATCGGAATGCGGTCGCGCCCGTTCCGGGCAACGACTCCCGCCTTCGCTCTTGCCTGTCATTCCGCCGCCGCCTGACTTCCGGAAACTTTTCCCGATGGCGTCCAATTACACCGAAGCGAGCATCAAGACCCTCTCGTCCCTCGAGCACATCCGCCTGCGGCCCGGCATGTACATCGGCCGCCTCGGCAACGGCGCGCACGCGGAGGACGGCATCTATGTGCTGCTCAAGGAGACCATCGATAACTGCATCGATGAGTTCACGATGGGGTTCGGCAAGCGCGTCGAGGTGGAGCTCAGCGAACGCTCCCTGCGCGTGCGCGACTACGGTCGCGGCATCCCGCTCGGCAAACTCGTCGACTGCGTCTCCATCATCAACACGGGCGCCAAGTACGACAGCGAGACGTTCCAAAAATCCGTCGGCCTGAACGGCGTCGGCCAGAAGGCGGTGAACGCGCTTTCGGTCGAGTACCGCGCGCAGGCCTTCCGCGAAGGCCAGACGCGCCGGGTCGAGTTCGAGAAGGGCCGGCTGAAGCGGGACCAGAAGGCGGCTCGCACCGAGGACCGCAACGGCACTCTGGTGGAATTCACCCCGGACCCCGCGCTCTTCGGTCATGACTTCCGTTTTCGCGCCGAGTTCATCGAGGACATGCTGTGGAACTACGCGTTCCTGAACCGCGGGCTCACGCTGACGTTCAACGGCAAGTCGTTCAAATCCGAGCACGGCCTGCGCGACCTGCTGCAGAAGAACCTGGCGGGCGAGCCGCTGTACCCGATCATCCACCTCGAGGGCGAGGACATCGAGGTGGCCTTCACCCATGGCGCCCACTACGGCGAGGAGTACTTCTCGTTCGTCAACGGCCAGCACACGACAATGGGCGGCACGCACCTCGCCGCGTTCCGCGAGGCGCTCGTCGACACCGTCCGTAATTTTTTCAAGAAGGACTACGACGCCGCCGACATCCGCCAGTCGATCGACGCCGCCGTCGCGGTGCGCGTGATGGAGCCCGTCTTCGAGTCGCAGACCAAGACCAAGCTCGGCTCCGCCAGCGTGGGCCCGAAGGGCCCGACCCTGCGCGAGTTCGTGGGCAAGTTCATCCAGCAGTCGCTCGACGCCCATCTCCACCGCAACCGCGAGACCGCGGAGACGCTCAAGCGGAAGATCGAGGAGAGCGAGCTCGAGCGGAAGGAGCTGGCGGGCATCCGCAATCTGGCCCGCGAGCGGGCCAAGAAGGCCTCGCTGCACAACCGCAAGCTGCGCGACTGCCGCCTTCATCTCGGCGACCGCAACCCGCGCGCCGAGGAAAGCACGTTGTTCATCGTCGAGGGCGACTCCGCCGCCGGCTCGCTCACCGCCACGCGCGACGTGCAGACGCAGGCCGTGTTCGCCCTCAAGGGCAAGCCGCTCAACACCTACGGGCTCTCCAAGAAGGTCATCTACGAGAACGAGGAGTTCCATCTCCTGCAGTCGGCCCTGAACATCGAGGAGGGCATGGATGGCCTGCGTTACAACCGGATCGTGATCGCAACCGACGCCGACGTCGACGGCATGCACATCCGCCTGCTGCTGATCTCGTTTTTCCTGCAGTACTTCCCGGACCTCATCCGCAACAGCCACCTGTACATCCTTGAGACGCCGCTGTTCCGGGTGCGCAACAAGCGCGAGACGATCTACTGTTACTCCGAGGAGGAGAAGCAGGCGGCGATCGCCAAGCTCGGCGCCAGCCACGAGATCACGCGCTTCAAGGGTCTCGGCGAAATCTCGGCGGGCGAGTTCAAGGACTTCATCGGCGAAAAAATTCGGCTCGAACCGGTCACGCTGAACCACCTGCACAACAGCGATGACCTGCTTGGTTTCTTCATGGGCAAGAACACGCCCGAGCGGCAGGACTTCATCATCGGCAACCTCCGCGTCGAGAAGGACCTCGTCGAGGCCTGATCCCCGATGCGCGGCCCCGCGGAACGCGGCGCCAGGGTGGTGGCGGCCCGGCTAATTTTCCGCGGTGCGCTCGTGGCGGCCTGCCTGCTGGCCGGCGGCGGTTGCGCGCTCGCTCCCGCCTCGCGGTTCGCGCGTCCGGAGTTCGCCGCGGGTACCGTCTCACCGCGGGCAGCCCGCAACGCGGAGATTTTCGACCGAGTCTGGCGGCTGGTGGCGGAGCGTCACCATGATCCGTCGCTCGGCGGACTCGATTGGACGTCCGCGGGCCGGCGCCACGGCCCGGCGGCGGTTGCGGCGTCGGATGACGAGGCGCTCTATCGGGAATTGAACGGGATGTTGGAGCCGCTGAAGGACAGCCACACGCGGGCCGTTTCGCCGGTGCGCGCCGCCGAGCGTCGTGCCAGCACCCGCGCGCGCACCGGTTTCGCCATGGAGCGTCTGGAAGGCCGCTGGGTCGTCAACGAAGTGCTGCCCGGCAGTCCGGCCGAGGTGGCCGGGATGCGCCCGGGCTGGATCGTGGTCGCGCGAGAGGGGAAGCCGCTCGGCGAGGAGATTGATTTTCGGCCGACCGCCGGCGAGGCGGCGGCGTGGGAGTTCCTCGATGAACAGGATCGCCCGGTTCGCGTGGCTCCTGTCGCGCGGGAGCTCGCCACGGCGCCGCGGCGCGAGGAGCGGATGCTCGCGGGCGGGATACCACTGTTGCGCTTCGACGAGTTCAACGGGCCGGCGCGGCGGTGGCTTTCGGAACGACTCAAGGCCCGGGCCGACGCTCCCGCGGTGGTGATCGACCTGCGGTGGAACTCGGGTGGCGAGACCTTTTCCCTAGGCATCATCATCGGGGAGTTTTTCCGGCAGGCCGTCGATTGCGGTGTCTTCGTCACGCGCGCGGGCACGAGCGCGGTGAAGTCCTCGTGGCAATGGGGCTCCGCGCGCTACGCCGGTCGAGTGGTGGTGCTGATCGACCGTGGCACAGCGAGCGCCGCGGAGATCTTCGCCGCCGTGCTTCAGGACCACGGACGCGCAACCGTCCTGGGCCGGCCGACCGCCGGCGCGGTGCTGGCCAGTTGGTTTTACGAGCTGCCCGACGGGGGACAGCTCCAGCTCAGCCGCGAGGATTATCTCGCGCCCAAGGGCCGGCGGTTGGAGGGCATGGGGGTTGGACCCGACCTGGCGGTGCCGCGCACGCTGGCCGATCTGCGGGCCGGCCGAGATCCTGACATCGAGGCGGCGATCCTATTGCTGGCTGGCTCGCCGTGGCCGGGCTTCCGGAAATCGGATTCCTCGCCGCCCTGAGCCCGGGGCCACGTTGCCTTAAGCAGAATTTGGCCGGACCGGCGTCGGGCGGGACGGACTGTCCCCTGGTTTTGGACCTGGGGCGCCGGATGGGACCGGGGTGCGCGCTTCGGATGCGTTGGGTGAATAAGGGAGGGGGGCTTGACAACTTTTCCGCGCGATCGATACCCTCTCCGGTTCTAAAACACTCACTTTCAAGAAAGTGGGCCCAGCGGCCCGCTTTTTTTTTCCCAACTTCCGACCTCCCAATCCCTATGAGCAGCGAAATCCTCTCGGTCCTCGAGTACATGGAAAAGGAAAAGGGCATTCCGCGCGCCGACATGATCGCGACGATCACGAACGCCCTCAAAACCGCGGCCCTGAAAGGGGTTAACTCGGGTCAGGAGCTGCGGATCGACATCAACCCCAAGAACGGCCAACTGCACGCTTGGGCGCTGATGAAGGTGGTCGACTCGGTCAGCAATCCGAAGACCGAGATCCACGTCGAGAAGGCCCAGGCCTTGAAGCCGGGCGTGGCGCTCGGCGAGATGCTCGAGCGCGAAGTCGACCCATCCACCCTGGGCCGCATCGCCGCCCAGACTGCCCGTCAGGCCGTCATGCAGCGTCTTCGGCAGTTCGAGAAGGATCGCATCTACGACGACTTCAAGGATCAGGTCGGCAATATCGTGACCGGCACCGTGCGTCGCCGGGAGCGCAATGATCTGTTCATCGACCTTGGCAAGGCGGAGGCGATCATGCCCGGCCGTGAGCAGGTTCCGGGGGAAGAGTACCAGCCGGGCGAGCGTATCCGCTGCCTGCTGCTGGAAATCCAGAGCACGCCCCGCGGCCCCGAGATCATCCTCAGCCGCGGCAGCCCGCGCTTCGTCCGTCGCCTTTTCGAGCTGGAGGTCACCGAGGTGGCGGATGGCACGGTCAAGATCGAGGCTTTCGCCCGCGAACCCGGCTACCGCACCAAGATCGCTGTCACGAGCACCGACCCGAAGGTCGATCCCGTCGGCGCCTGCGTCGGCGCCCGCGGCGCGCGCGTGAAGACCATCGTCCGCGAACTGGGCGGTGAGAAGATCGATATCATCAAGTATTTCGCCGATCCGCGCGAGATGATCATCGAGGCGCTCAAACCGGCCCTGCCGCGTGAGATCATCCTCGACGAGAAGAATCACCGGATACTTCTGAAGGTCGCCACCGACGACCTCGCCGTCGCCATCGGCCGCAAGGGCCAAAACGCGCGGCTCACTTCCCGCCTGATCGGTTGGCGTCTAGACATCGAGGAGTTCCGCGCGGTCGGTGCCGATCCCGAGGGCGACGCCAAGCGCAAGCTCGTCAACGGCCTCGGCGTGGGCGAGGACCTCGCGCTTCGTCTGGTCAAAGCCGGCTTTGTCTCGCTCGAACTCTTTGAGGGGGTGGAGGCCGGTGATCTCGAGGGGTCCGGATTTTCGCCCGAGGAAGCCGCGGACGTCATTCAACGCTTCAATTCCCGTTCCAGCTGATTCCCGTCCCCGCGCCACCAACCCTGCATGAGCATCCGCATCCACAAGCTCGCCGAGGAACTCGGCCTGGACAACAAGGAGATGCTCGCGCTCCTCAAGGAGCGAAAGATCATCGCCGCGGATGTGAAGTCGGTGTCGAGCACGGTGGACAAGATCAGCGCCGCCGCGCTCCGGGAGGAGTACGCCGCGAAGAATGCGGCCGCCGCGCCGGCCCCGGAGGCTCCCGCGGCTGCCATTCCCGCCGCGGAGCCGAAGTTGAGTTTGCCTGCGGGGGTGTTCGTAAAATCAAAGCAGGACATCGAGCGCGAGAAGGAGGTAGCCGCCGCGGCCAAGCTTGCCGCCCAGAAGGCCGCGGCCGCCGCTGCGGCCCCTGTCGCGCCACCCCCTCCGCCTCCTCCGGCAGCCAAGGCCCCGGTTGTCCCGCCCGCACCAGTTTCCCGGCCAGCCCCCGTGCCGCCGCCGATCGTGCGCGCCCCGGCCCCCGCGCCGCGTCCCGCTGTCTCCGTCGCCGTTCCGGCCAAGCCCGCGCCGTCTACCCCTCCGATTGTTCCGGTGCAACTGCGTCCGGCTCCGGTCCCGGCCGCTCCTGTTCCCGTTGTCGCCCCGCCGGCCATCCCGTCTCCGGTGGCGGCCTCGGTGCCCCCGGTCCTTGCGCCGCCCGCGGCCAAGACGCCTGCCGCTCCCCCCGCGGTGCCGCCGAGGATTTCGGCGCAGGCGGCGGTCGCCGCTCCCCGGACACCTCCGCTGCCGGGCGCTCCGCCGCCCACCCCGTTGGTCGCCTCTTCGGTCATCCGCACCACGATGCAGGGCGATGTCCGCGTCCTTCATCTCAAGCCGCCGATCGTGGTCCGCGACTTCGCCGTCGCGCTAGGGCTAAAGCCGTTCAAGCTGATTTCAGAGCTCAACCAGCTCGTCGGTTTCGCGGCGATGAACTCGACGATCGACGAGTCCGTCGCGCAGAAGGTCGCCGAAAAGTACGGATTCCTGCTTGAGATCAAGCACCGTGGAGACGCGGCCGCCCAGCAGGCTGCGGCCAAGGAGCGCAAGGAGAAGAAGCCGGAGGAGGATGAGTCCAAGCACCTCGCGGCCCGTCCGCCGGTGGTCTGCATTCTCGGCCACGTCGACCACGGCAAGACCTCCCTCCTCGACGCCATCCGCAAGGCTAATGTCGCCGCGGGCGAGGCTGGTGGCATCACGCAGCACATCGGCGCCTACCAGATCGAGTTCAACGGCCGTAAGATCACCTTCCTCGACACCCCGGGCCACGCCGCGTTCACCAAAATGCGCGCCCGTGGCGCCAGCGTGACCGACGTCGCGATCCTCGTCGTCGCCGCCGACGACGGTTTCATGCCCCAGACCGATGAGGCGCTGAAGATCGCTTTGGCTGAGAAGCAGAACCACCCCGATCGCTTCGCGTTGCTCGTCGCCGTCAACAAGATGGACGTGAAGGGCGCCAATCTCGACCAGGTCAAAAACCAGATGCAGCAGCGGGGGATCGCCCCGGAGGATTGGGGCGGCGAGACGATCACCGTGCCGGTCGCCGCCATCAAGAATCAGGGCATCACCGAGTTGCTCGATATGATCCTTTTGCAGGCCGATGTGCTTGAGCTGAAGGCCAACCCGAAGGCGGAGGCCAGCGGCGTGATCATCGAGTCGGAGATCGATTTCGGACGCGGTCCGCTCGCCACCGTGATCGTCCAGCGCGGCACCCTGCGCGTGGGCGATGCCCTCGTCAGCGGGCCCAACCACGCGAAGGTTCGCGCCATGTTCGACGATCAGGGGCGTAACCTGAAGGAGGCCCCGCCCGCCGCCCCCGTGCGCGTGATCGGCTGGAGCGGCACGCCCGACAGCGGCGCCACTTTCCGCGTGGTCAAGAACGCCCGCGAGGCCGAGAAGCTCGCCGAAGAGGAGCAGTTGCGGCTGCGCAAGGAGGCCACCACGGCCGCCGCCGCGCCCAAGGAGGTCTCCGTCGAGCAGCTCTTCGCCAACATCGCCGCCACGCAGGCGAAGGCGCTCAAGGTCATCATCAAGACCGATGTGTTCGGTTCCTCCGAGGCCGTGCGCAATATCCTCGAGGGCATCAAGAGCACCAAGGTCCAGCTCGAGATCGTTTCCATCGAGGTCGGGCTCGTCACCAAGAACGACATCCTCATGGCCAGCGCCGCGGGTTCCGTCGTCATCGGTTTCCACACCCGCCTCGAGAACGGGGTCACGCCGCTCGCCAAGCATCACGGCGTGCGCGTTGAAACCTTCGAGATCATCTACGAGATGGGCGACAAGGTCCGCGAGATGATGGCCGACTTGCTCGACCCCGACATCAAGGAGATCAAGACCGGCGCCGCCGAGGTGCGGCAGGTCTTCCCGCTGGCCAAGGGTTTCGTCGCCGGGTGCCTCGTCACCGAGGGCAAGATCAACCGCAACGCCTCCGCGCGCCTGCGCCGCGGCCGGGAGATCGTCAACGAGGGCAAGATCGCCACGCTCAAGCGTTTCAAGGACGACGCGAACGAGGTGCGCGCCGGCCTCGAGTGCGGTATCAAGCTGGACGACTTCAACGGCTACGTCGCCGGCGACGTCATCGAGTGTTTCGAGGTCCAGAAGGTCCGCGCCTCCCTGTGAAGCGCCGCCGGCCCCGCCGGTCGCGCCTGCCGTCCCGATGAGCAACCGCACCGTCCGCGTCAACGAGCTCGTGCAGCGCGAGCTCAGCGACATCCTGCGCCGCCGATACCAGTCCGAGGCGGTGGCGATGACGATCTCCGAGGTGCGGGTTTCCCCCGATCTCCGCGATGCGCGCGTCTTCGTCGCCGTGGTGGGAGACGAGGAAACCGGGGTGGCGAAACTGCGCTGGATCCGCTCCAAGGCCGGCGAGCTCCGGGCCGAGCTCGGGCGCCGGATCGTCCTCAAGTACCTGCCGAAGTTCGAGTTCATGCTTGATGAGTCCGCGATCCGGGGCGCGCGCATCCTGAGCGCGCTCGACCGGCTTGATCACCCGCCGGCCCGGCCGGCCTCCTCCTGAGGGCGCGCGCTTGGCCGTTTACTTCCCTGCGCTTTCCCCGCGCTTCCCGGAACTCCTCACGGCGCTGTCCGGCCGGCCGGTCGCCGTTTGCGGCCACGCCCGGCCCGACGGTGATTGCATCGGCGCCCAGGTGGCGCTCGCCCGCGTCCTGGGTTCGCTTGGCCACGAGGTGGTGTGCGTGAATCCCGATCCGGTTCCCCGGCGGTTGGAGTACCTCGCGCGCTCGACGCCCTTCCGTCCCTTCGAGGAGGCGCTGCGCTGTACCCGGGAATGGGCCGCGGTCTTCGTCGATTGCGCCGATCACGCCCGCGGCGGCGAGCGGCTGAAGGCCCGGTTTCCGGCGCCCGTCGGTGTGGTCGACCATCACCTGTCAAATGCCGGTTTCGGAGCGGTCAACCTGATCGACACCGGCGCAGCGGCGACCTGCGAGATCCTCGCCGGCGTGCTGATCGACGGAGGCCACGCGATCGACGGGGACGCCGCGAGGGCCCTGTATGCGGGTATCCTCACGGATACCGGGCAGTTCCGTTTCGGTGCAACGTCGCGGCGTTGTTTCGAGCTCGCCGGCGAATTGGTCGCGCGCGGTGCCAGCCCGGCCGAGGCCGGCTTCGAGCTCTACGAGCGCGAGACCATCGGGAAGCTGCGGTTGCTGCGTGAATTTCTCGCCTCGTTGCGCCTCGAGTGCGGAGGCCGGGTGTGCGTCGGCACGCTGCCGGCCGGCATCTTCGCCGCGACCGGAGCCACCGCCGAGGACACCGAGGGCCTCGTCGACTACGCCCGTTGCATGGACGGCGTGGAGATCGCGGCGTTGGTCGAGGAGCGGGCCGACGGCACCTTCAAGGCCAGCCTGCGCGCCAAGGACAAGGCGGCGCGGGTCGACCGCATCGCGGCCGGCTTCGGCGGCGGAGGACACGCCTGCGCCGCGGGGCTTCACCTTAAACGCGACACCGCCGGTTTCCACGCGCGCCTGGTCTCCGCGATGGCCGAGGGCCTGGCCCGGGTCGACGCCGGGAGGAGTTCCTGAGCCATGCTGACGCCCCCGAGGGAGATGGAGGGTATCCTACTGGTCGACAAACCGACGGACCACACTTCGCATGACGTAGTCGCGCGTCTGCGAGGCAAGCTTCGGATGAAGCGCGTCGGCCACGCCGGCACCCTTGATCCCATGGCGACGGGGCTGCTCATCATCCTCGTCGGCAAGGCCACTCGGGTTTCGCAGTACCTGATGAGCCTCGACAAGGAGTACGAGGGCACGATCGAGCTCGGGAAAGTCACCGACACGCAGGACGCTGAGGGCGAGGTGCTCGAGACGTTTCCTGTGCCGGCTTTCACGGAGGGGGATATCCTCGCGGCGGTGCAGTCTTTCCTTGGCGATCAGTACCAGACGCCGCCGATGTACTCGGCCGTGAAGATTGATGGCGTGCCGCTCTACAAAAGCGCCCGCAGGGGCGAGGAGGTCGAGCGCGAGCCGCGTTTCATCCGCGTCATGAGCTGGGAAATCACGCGGTTTGCGCTGCCGCGCCTCGATTTCCGCCTGCGGTGCACCAAGGGCACCTACGTTCGTACCCTCGCCCATGACTTGGGGCGCAAGCTTGGCTGCGGCGCGCACCTCGCGGCGTTGCGGCGCACCGCCAGCGATAAATTCCACGTCTCGCAGGCCCTGACCCTCGACCAGATCAACGCCCTCAGCCTGCCGGAAATAGAGAAACGCCTGATCGCTCCGCGCGACGCCGTGCCGAGCATCGCGCTGTGAGGTTTTTCGGCGGGGTTTAACCACGGATCGACACGGATGGACTCGGATTCTCCGGATGACTTTGCGGTGGGTGTGAGCGACGCTCCGGCGAGCGAACGCGGGCTTTTATTCGCTCGTGCTTATCAAAAGTGGAACACGGCCATGAATCTTTCCTCCGTGCGTTGGACCTTCTGTGAATGGAGGCATGGACTGGCGGTTGGCGCACGCGGCGGCTGAAGGGGTTTTATTGACGCGACCATGCAGCCCCCCGCTCGTCTTGAAGGCATCGCTTCCGCGCGGTTTCCCGCGCGACCGTTGCACCTAGCGATCGGCATGTTCGATGGCGTTCACCTCGGCCACCGCGCCGTCGTCGAATCCGCGGTGCAGTCCGCGCGCGGGGAGGGCGGGCTTTCCGCCGTGCTCACTTTCTGGCCGCACCCGAGCGCCGTCCTTCGTCCCGGTCGTGCCACGCCGCTGCTGCAGGACGCCGAAACCAAAGCCGCGCTCCTGCTGCGCCTCGGCGTCGATGCGGTTATCACCCAGGGATTCGATCCCGCGCTCGCGGCGCTGGAGTCTTCTGAGTTCCTGCCTTGGCTTCGAGGGCACCTGCCCGGTTTGGTAGCTGTGCACGTCGGCGAGAATTTCCGCTTCGGACGGGGTAGGGAGGGGGATGTTTCCTCGATGGTTGCTGCTGGACGGGGTCTCGGCCTCCATGTTTTCAGCACCGCCCGGGTTAATCTCGACGGGGAGCCGATCAGCAGCACGGCTATCCGTGGCCTGTTGGCGGCGGGCGAGGTCACTGCGGTGAACGCACGCCTCGGTTACCCGTATCAGGCCCTCGGACGGGTCATGGGAGGTAAACGGCTCGGTCGCACGATTGGTTTTCCCACGCTCAACCTCCCGTGGGCGCCAGCCGCCGCCCCGCGCTTCGGTGTCTACGCGGTTCGGGTGTCCGGCTCCGGTTCAGCGGTTCCCCTCGCGGGGGTGGCCAACTACGGATTGCGGCCCACCGTGGAAAACGCCGCGGACCCGCGGCTCGAGGTGCACGTGCTCGGCGGCTGTCCGTGGGGTGAAGGCGATGAAATCACCGTCGAATGGCTGGCATTTCTCCGGCCTGAGCGCCGCTTCGCCGATGTGGCGGAACTCGGCGCCCAAATCGCCCGCGACCGGAACGCCGCGTTGGCGTTCTTCGGGTCCGGCGATTCGGGGGTAGATCGCTAGATTTTTCCTTGCGCTACCCTGCGACGAACGCGTTACTCCGCCTCCTTTTTTACGGACCCTTAGCTCAGTTGGTTAGAGCGTTTCCTTGACATGGAAAAGGTCACTGGTTCGAGTCCAGTAGGGTCCACCATCGAGTCTCGCCCCCGAGGCGGGTTTTTGGTTTACCTCTGAAGCGTACGACTGGATCCGACTCGAGTTGATCGGATTTAACTGATATGCGGAAACCAGATGGAAACCGAAATGGAAACCAGACGGAAACCAAGAGGGCAGATCAGGTGCTGGTATCGTGCGGACCTGCGCTGATCCCCTGAAATCTGGGCCGGTTGCGATGTTAGTCCGCGGCTTGAGAAAGAGCCCAGACCATGAAAGGCAAACGACACGCGACGGAACAGAAGATCCGCATTTTGCGGGAACCCGACGGCGGCAAGAATATCGTGGAGGTGTGCAAGGAGCATAATATCTCCGAGGTCACGTTCCACCGTTGGAAGCGGCAGTTTGGCCAACTCGACGTCAACGAGGCGAAGCGGATGAAGGAATTGGAACGTGAGAACGCCG
>CAIUOU010000152.1 GCA_903900845.1 uncultured Opitutia bacterium | reverse complement strand
TGGTGTCCCTTCGTGGTTGGTCGGGCTCGTCCGTGTTTTCCGTGCCTTCCGTGGGCCACGCCACGGTTTCGTGGTTATCTTGCCTTTCGTGGTTCCCTCGACCGGGAATCAGCCGCGATTGCTGATCCGAGCAGCTTCGCGCGTTCCTGAGCAAGGTGGTGGACCCTAGCGGGTTCGAACCGCTGACCTCCTCAATGCCATTGAGGCGCTCTACCAACTGAGCTAAGAGCCCGTTTCACCTGCGAGCCCTCAGAAAAATCAAGGGAACGACCCGCGACGCAAGGACTTTTTCAGCCCTCGCTCATTTCACGCATCGAAAAGGTGAACTCGACGGTCTCGGCCCTTTTGTCGGGGCGGGCGGGCATCTTCATGCGACGGATCGCCTCGAGCACGGCGTCGTCGAACTGCCGGCTGCCGGATCCCTTGAGCACGCGCGGATTGGTGAGGCTGCCGTCGGGGTTGCTGCGCACCTGGAACGTGGCGCGCAGCGTCTCCGCCAAACCCGGGGGAGGATCAAACTTCCGCCGCAATTCCTCGCGGAAAAACTGGTCGTAGGCGGCGAGCACATCGTCGCCGGAAGCCTTCAAGGCCTTGCCCCCCGCGCCGCCGGACTTGTTGGCGGGGGATCCGCCCACGACGCCCTTCGCGATCCCCTCGGCATCGACCCGCGCGACTTTGGTGGAAGCGCCGGCCTTGCCGGCCGAGGTCTTGCCCTTTTGCGCGCGGTCGAACTCCTCCTTGCTCATCCGCTTTTTTTCCTCCGCGACCCGCTTCGCCTCGGCGTCGCGTTCCTTGCGGATCTGCTGCTTGGCCTTCGCGTCGCCGCGCACGATCGCGTAATCGATCTTCTTCTTGAAATTCGGCGGGGCGTCATCGGCCTTCACCGCGTTCTTCGTGACGGGCGTCTTCGGCGCGGGCGGAGCCACCGGTTCCGGGACGGGCGTGACCGGTTCCGGCGGGGCGGCGCGCTCCACCACGGGTTCCGGCGCCGGCGCGGGGCGCGGCGCGGGCGCCGCGGGTACCGGCACCGTGACGCCACCCGGCACGCCCAGCGCCGGGGCCTCGCGCGCGGAGAAGTTATCCCCCTCCCCCGCCACCAACTCGATCACCTTGCTGGTATCCGCCTCCCGGGTCGCGGTCCAGCCGGCGAGCAAAACCAGCACGACCGCGGCCGCGTGCAGCGAGGACGAGAGCACGAAGGCCCGGAACGAATTCGGGCTGACGGTTTCGGCGCTCATCTTCCGGCGGGGCGTGGTCCCGGGGCTATTCGGATTTGAAATCGAACTTCACCCGCGTGAGGCCGGCGCGCTGCACCTCGTTGATGAGGTCGGCGACCTTCTGGTAGGGAACGGAGGCGTCGCCCCGGATGCGGATGACGGGCGGCTTGGCCTCGGCGGCGAGCGCGCCCAGCCGGCCGCGAAGTTGCGCCAGGGTCAGCGAGTTGCCGGGCGAATCGACGTAGTACCCCCGGGCGTCGACGCCGACCGCCACGTGTTTCTCGTCGGGCGTCTTGCTGGGCTGCGAGGATTTGGCCACCGAGGGCAGGTTCACGCCGACCGCCTGCTCCTGCTGCATGAGCGGGGTCGCCACCATGAAGATGACGAGCAGCATGAACCCGAGGTCGATCAGGTTGGTGACGTTGAGATCCGCGATGGGATGCGCGCCGCGGTAGCGCCGGAAGTTGCGGGCCATGGCGGGTCGCCTCAGTGCATCTCCAGCTCGATGCGATCGGCCAGCGCGCTGGCGTAGTTCTCGAGCTCGGTGATCATGCGGCGCGTGTGGCCGAGAAGCAGGTTGTAGCCGAAGACCGAGGGGATGGCGACCACGAGGCCCGCGATGGTGGCGAGCATGGCGCCGGAGACGCCGGGCGCGAGCTGCTGGATGCCGGCGGTCTGCTGCGTCGCGACGGCGCTGAACGCCTCCATCACGCCCCACACGGTGCCGAGCAGGCCGATGAACGGCGCGCCCGACACGATGGAGGCGAGGAAGATCATGTTGGACTCGTAGCGGAGCGTCTGGCGGCCGATCGCGCGCTGGATGGCGTTCTCCGCGTGCTCGAGGCGGGCGCGGGGGTTGAGCGCCTGGCCGCGCTCGCGCTCGAAGGCGGCGGCGCGCTTGTAGCTCTCGACCGCGTCAGCGAACAGGTCGGCGTAAGGAATCGATCGCCGCTGCAGCCACGATTCCGGCACGTCGACGATCGCGCGCTGGTCGCGGAGGTGCATCTCGAAGGAGAGGTTGAGCACGCGCAGCCGGCGGAGCTCGGCGTGCTTGCCGAACATCACGGTCCAGGCGACAAGGCTGCAGACACCGAGGCCGAGGACGATCACCTTGTCGATCGTGCCGCAGCGCTCGAAGATCTCGATGATGTTGGCGGCGAGGAAGGGCGTGACCGGAAGGAGCGCGGGCATTGGAAAGTGGGCGAACAGTTGCCGGCTTTGACGGCGCCGTTCAACGGAAAAGCCCGCGGCACGCGCGGCGGCCGCGAATCTGTTTGCCGGGGCGGGACGCGCGGCGTGTCCTCGCCCCGGAAATTTTTCATCCATGTTTCGTCAACGCACCCTCCAGCAGATCGCGCAACGCCGCGGCGCCCTCGCGGGCCGACGCGCCTTCGTCGGCTTCGATGGTTTCGTCGACACCATTGTGACGCCGGTGGGCCGGCGCCACGGGCAGGGCGAGGCGTTCACGCCGATCGCGACGCTGACGGAGCTCGGGCAGCGCGTCCTCGCGGCGGCCGGCAAGAGCACGAACATCGAGCTCTACCCGCGGATGGACAAACTCGGCGGCAACGGCCCGATCATGGCCAACGCGCTGCTGGGCGGCGGGCTCGGTGTGACCTACGTGGGCGCGCTCGGGACGCCGGTGCATCCGGTCTTCGCGGACATGGCGCGGCGGGCCCGCACGTACTCGCTGTGCGCCGCGGCCAGCACGACGGCGATCGAGCTGCAGGACGGCAAGCTGATGCTCGGCATGATGCGCACCCTCGACGAGATCACCCTCGCCCGGATCCGCGACACCGTGGGCGCGGCGCGGCTGGACGAGGAGATCGCGGGCGCGGCGCTGCTCGCGTTCGTGAACTGGACGATGATCCCGCACATGACGGCGATCTTCACGGCGCTCACCGAGGAGCTGCTCCCCCGGCTTCCCGCCGCCCCGGACCGCGTGTTCTTCTTCGACCTCGCCGACCCGGAGAAGCGCTCGGCGGAGGACCTGCGCGGGGCCCTCGCCGCGATCGCCCGCTTCAGCCGGTTCGGCCGCGTGGTGCTCGGGCTGAATCTCAAGGAGGCGCAGCAGGTGGCGGCGGCGCTCGGGTTCGCCCAGCCCGGCAAGGACGAGGCCTCGCTCCGGGCCGCGGCGGCAGCCCTGCGCGGCAAGCTGGACGTCGCCACGGTGGTCATCCATCCGACGGAATCGGCCGCCTGCGCGACCGTGGACGGGACCGCCTGGGTGCCCGGTCCGTACACGGACCGCCCGCTGATCACCACCGGCGCCGGCGACCATTTCAACGCGGGTTTCGCGACCGGCGCGGTGATGGGACTGGACCCCGAAGGCTGCCTCGCGCTCGGCGTCTCCACCAGCGGCCACTACGTGCGTACCGGGGAGAGCCCGACGCTCGCGCAGTTGGAAACCTTCCTCGCCAACTGGCGCTGAACCGCGCACTTTCGCGCCATGCCTCTCAAGCAGAAGCCAACCGGCCGCCTGATCTCCTTCGAAGGATCCGAAGGTTCGGGCAAATCGACCCAGATCGCGCGCCTCGCGGCCCATTTCCAGTCGCTTAAACGCGAGGTCGTGACCACGCGGGAACCCGGCGGCACGGAGATCGGGGAGCAGATCCGCAACATCATCGTGCACAACTCGCGCGGCGACGAGATGTGCGCCGAGACCGAACTGCTGCTTTTCACCGCGGCGCGCGCGCAGCTGGTGCGCGAGGTCATCGCCCCGGCGTTGCTCCGCGGGGCGCTCGTGCTGAGCGACCGGTTCCTCGACTCCTCGACGGTTTACCAGGGCATCGGCCGCAACCTCGCCGCCGACCCGGTCAACCAGATCAACCGCTTCGCCGTGGGCAACGTCATGCCCCACCTCACCATCGTCCTCGACGTGCCGGAGGCCGTGAGCCTCGCCCGCCTCAAACAGCGCGCCTCCGACCTACCCGACCGCATGGAGCGCGAGAACATCGATTTCTACCGCAAGGTGCGCGAGGGCTACCTCGTGCTCGCGCGCGGCATGCCGGAGCGTTTCGTGGTGGTCGACGGCACGCGCGAACCGGAGTGGATCGAGAAACGGATCCGCACCGCCGTCGAGGAGCGCCTCGCGTAGGATCGCGACCGTGCCCGCCGCCGCCCCCTGGCCGCCCCGTCTCGCCGGCACCCCGGCGGTCGCCGTCATTGAACAGGCGATCGCGCGGCAGCGGCTCTCCCACAGCCTGCTGCTCCAAGGGGAGGATCTCGCCGTGCTCACCCAGGTGGCGCTCGCGATCGCCGACCGGCTCCTCAACCCGCCGGGCGCGGCGGGCCAGTTCCCGCCCGAGAGCCACCCCGACTGCTTCCATCTCCGCCCGACCGGGCGCGCGCGGATGATCCGCATCGGCGATGACGCCCGCAGCCCGTCCACGATGCGCGAGTTCATCGCGCGCCTCACGGTCAGCCCGGCGGTGGCCACCCGGAAGGTCGGCCTCGTGCACGAGGCCGACCGGATGAACACCGAGTCGGCCAACGCTTTCCTCAAGACGCTGGAGGAACCTCCGGGGCACTCGACGCTGCTCCTGCTCACGACGCGCCCGCACGCGTTGCTGCCGACGATCCGCAGCCGCGTCCTCACGTTCCGGTTCCCCGGCGCGGGCGCGCCCGTCGCGGCGGACGGCTGGGAGGCATGGCTCGCCGATTACCAAGCCTGGCTCGGCCGGCTGGTGGAAGGCGTGGGGAGCGACCGCCAGGCCGTCGCCGCGCAGATCATGGGCCTCTACGGCCTCGTGGCGCGGTTCGGCGCGGTGCTGGATTTCGCGACCGACGAGGTCTGGAAAAAGCAGAAGGCGACCTTGCCGGAGGAGCTCTCGGACGATGAGTCGGTCGCGATCGAGACGGGCATCGCCAACGGCCTGCGCACGCGGCTGCTGGCCGAGGTGGAGCGCGCCACGCGGGATTTCGCGGTTCCCCGCCTCGCCGCCGGAGACGAACCCACCCGCCGGGCGCTGGTGGCGGCGGTCGCGGAACTTGAGCGCCACGGCGGCCTGCTGCGGCTCAATCTCAACGAGTCGGCCGTGCTCGAGGGCTTCCTGCTCGCCTCGCTCCGGATCTGGTCCCGCCGCTGACCGGCGCCATCGTCAACGGCCCGGCCCCGGGGAGTACTCCATCCCCTCGATCGCCCCGAGCAGCTGGTTGTAAGCCTCGTCGGAAAACCCCTCCCCCATGATCTGCACGTCCACCAGCACGTCGGCCGCGAGCCGCACTTTCCCGACCGACATCACCTTGTAATTACCCTTCTCCATCGGCCGCCCGCGCAACTTTGGATCGGTGAAGCTGCAAAAATAGCCGTGGCCCGTGGTCAGCGTGAACTCGCGGGCGAAGGCGCGCCCCTCCACCGACTCCTGCGCGATGCCCTGGGCGTCGGCCTCCACCCGCAGCTTGAGACGCGCCTTCGTGTCGAAACGGTCGGTCTCCGGAAACGTGACCGCGAGGGTGAGCGTCGCGTTCACCGCCTCCCGCCGCGGCTGGACCGAGAGGGTGATTTCCGTCGTGCTGCGCGTCGTCGCGGCGCGCCACTCGCCCGGCAGATAGAGGGTGAGCCGACCACGCGGACCCAGATCGAGCCGCTCGACCTGCGCGGCCAGCGGCGCGGCGAGCACGGCCAGAAAACAGAGGAGGCTTCGCATGTCGGCAGCGAAACGGGGCGCGGGACGTTGGCAAACCCCGGGGCGGCGCCGCGGCGGGGATTTGCCTTTGACCGGTCTTTCCCGACGGCCTTACCTCGACGGTTTATCTCCGCCATGTCCGCCGCGAAACCGACCATCATCTACACCAAGACCGACGAGGCGCCCGCGCTCGCCACCTACTCGCTGCTGCCGATCGTGCAGTCGTTCACCAAGCACGCGGGCATCGCGGTGGAGACAAGGGACATCTCGCTCGCGGGCCGCGTGCTCGCGGCGTTCGCGGATCGCCTGCCGGAGTCGCAGCGGGTCGCCGACCACCTCGCCGAGCTCGGCGCCCTGACCCTGCGGCCCGACGCCAACATCATCAAGCTGCCCAACATCTCGGCGTCCGTCCCGCAGCTGAAGGAGACCATCGCCGAGCTGCAGTCCCACGGCCACGCCGTCCCCGACTATCCCGAGGCGCCGGCCAACGACGCCGAACGCGAGATCAAGGCCCGCTACGACAAAGTGAAGGGCTCCGCCGTGAACCCGGTGCTCCGCGAGGGCAACTCCGACCGCCGCGCGCCCAAGGCGGTGAAGGATTACGCGCGGGCCCACCCCCACTCGATGGGCAAGTGGTCGCCCGATTCGCGCACGAACGTGGCGACGATGGGCGCCGACGATTTCTTCTGCAACGAGCGCTCGACCACCCTCGCCGCCCCCACGACCGCGCGCATCGAGTTCGTCGCCGCCGACGGCGCGGTGAAGGTCCTGCTGCCGAAGCTCTCCCTGAAGGCCGGCGAAATCCTCGACGCGACCTGCATGCGACGCCGCTCGCTGCTCGCGTTCTACGAGCGCCAGATCGCGCGCGCGCGCGCCGAGGGCGTGCTGTTCTCCCTGCACCTCAAGGCCACGATGATGAAGGTCTCGGACCCGATCCTCTTCGGCCACGCCGTACGGGTGTTTTTCAAGGACTTCCTCGCCCAGCACGCCGCCACCATCGCCTCCCTCGGCGTCGACCTGAACAACGGCCTCGGCGACCTGGTCGAGAAGCTGCAAAAACTGCCGGACGCACAGCGCGCCGCGATCGAGACCGACCTCAAGGCCGCACTCGCCGCCGGTCCCGCGGTGGCGATGGTCAACTCCGACCAAGGCATCACCAACCTCCACGTCCCGAGCGACGTGATCATCGACGCCTCCATGCCCGCGATGATCCGCGCCGGCGGCAGGATGTACGACGCCCAGGGCAAGCTGGCCGACACCCTCGCGGTGGTTCCCGACAGCTGCTACGCGGGCGTCTACCAGACGACGATCGACTTCTGCCGCCGCCACGGCGCGCTTGACCCCCGCACGATGGGCTCGGTGCCCAACGTCGGCCTCATGGCGCAGGCGGCCGAGGAGTACGGCTCGCACAACAAGACCTTCCAGGCGGCCGGCGGCGGCGTGATCCGCATCGTCGACGAGGCCGGCGCGGTCCTGCTCGAGCACCAGGTGGAGGAAGGCGACATCTGGCGCGCCTGCCAGACCAAGGACGCCGCGGTGCGCGACTGGGTGAAGCTCGCAGTCAACCGCGCCCGCCTTTCCGCCACCCCGGCGGTGTTCTGGCTCGACCGCCGCCGCGCCCACGACGCGCAGATCATCGCGAAGGTGGAACGCTTCCTGAAGGAGCACGACACCAGCGGTCTCGATCTCCGCATTCTGCCGCCAGCCGACGCCTGCCATTTCACCCTCGAGCGCATCGTACGCGGCGAGGACACGATCTCGGTCACCGGCAACGTGCTGCGCGATTACCTCACGGATCTGTTCCCGATCCTCGAGGTCGGCACGAGCGCCAAGATGCTCTCGATCGTCCCGCTCATGAACGGCGGCGGCCTCTTCGAGACCGGCGCGGGCGGCTCGGCGCCCAAGCACGTCGAGCAATTCCTCCAGGAGAACTACCTGCGCTGGGACAGCCTCGGCGAATTCTTCGCCCTCGCCGCCTCCCTCGAGCACCTCGCCATCGTGATGAAGCACGCCAAGGCCAAGGTGCTCGCTGACACGCTGGATGCCGCCAACGGCCGTTTCCTGGAACAAGACAAGAGCCCGGGCCGCAAGCTCGGCACGACCGACAACCGCGGCTCGCACTTCTACCTCGCGCTTTACTGGGCGCAGGCGCTCGCCGCGCAGGACGCCGACGCCGACCTGAAGCGCGTGTTCGCCCCCGTCGCCGCGGCCCTTGCCTCCAGCGAGGCGAACATCGCGCAGGAACTCATCGCCGCGCAGGGCCGACCGGCGGATGTGGGCGGCTACTACCAGCCCGACGACGCCAAGGCGTCCGCCGCGATGCGCCCGAGCGCGACGCTCAACGCGATCCTCGCCGGGCTTTGAGCCGGCGCGGCGCCGCGCCGCCCTTCCGCATGTCAGGCACCCGCCAACCCTGGCCGATGAAGTGGATCGTGGTCGCGATCCTGCTCATGGCCGTGCCCTACACGATCGTCACGCTGCGCTACCGGAAGGAGGGCCCGGCCTTCCAACCGTACGAGGACATGAGAAACCGGGCCAACGTGAGCCGCCTCCTGTCGGCCGGGTATCAACGGATCACGATTCCCGCGCAAAGGCCGGCCGGCCGCACCGGCATTCCCGGCGGCGCGGTTTTTCAAAACGCCCCCGGCGGATTGCCCGAGGAGCTCCGCGCGACGCTGGTCGAGACGCCGCGGCTGCCGCTCGAGATCACCTCGGTCCAGGCGGCCGCAACCGCGAACAACCTTTCGCCTTACGCGATCGAGCTGACGTGCACGCTGCCCGACGACCGGCACCAACTGGGAGGCGCCGAGCTTTACCTGCAAGGTGACACGCTGGTCCTGACCCCTACCCTTGAACGCGTCGGCGGCGATCTCCTCACGCGGGCACGCCAGGCCGCCGTGCTGCTGACCATTCCCGCCGGCACGCTGCGCCGGGGCACGCACCGGGTAATCCTGACCGGCGAGCGAAGCTCCCGCACCTGGAAGCTGGAAGTCAGGTGAGTGAACGGCGGCGGCAGGCGGCCGCGAAAGAATCCGGCGCGAGCTTCCAAGGGGTCAGGGCGTTGATTGTTTGAATGACGCCCGGCCGTGAGCGTCAAAAAAAACGCCCAACGCCCTGACCCCTTGGGGACGCGCTCGGAACCGCCTTCGGCCGTTCGGCGCTCAAAATCAGCCGGGGTCGCCGGACCCCGGCTACAGACGAACCCCGTTTATCCGTGTCGATCCGTGTTCATCCGCGGTTGCCCCCTCGCGGAGCGGGTCGGAAACGAATTTCGCCCTGAACCACTTGGCGCGGCTATTGACGCGCCGCGCGTGTTGCCCGACAACTCGCGCGCGATGAGCACGAGCAACGGAAACGGCCAGCCTGCCCAAGTCCCGGCGACCGCGACCACGATCAAGCCGACGGACCTGCGCGGGATCCTGAAGTACGTGCCGCGTTTCCAAGGGCAGATCTTCGTCATCGCCCTCGATGGACCCGTCATCGCCGACGACAACTTCGGCAACCTGCTCGTCGACATCGCGGTGCTCCGCTCGCTCGGCATCAAGCTCGTGCTGGTGCACGGCATCAGCCAGCAGCTGAGGGAGCTTTCCGCGCTGCGCGGCGTGCCCATCACCAACGCGGACGGCACCGGCGTGACCGACGCCGCCACGCTCGACCTGGCCGTGCGGGCGTCCTCGCGCGTCTCCCACGCGTTGTTCGAGGGGCTGACGCAGAACCAGCTCAAGTGCGCCATCACCAACGCGGTGCGGGCGCTGCCCACCGGCATCATCAAGGGCATCGACCAGCAGTTCACCGGCAAGGTCGACCGGATCGACAAGGACTTCATCCTCGAGCTGATCGACCGGCAGATCGTGCCGGTGGTGCCGCCGATCGGGTTCGGACCAGATGGCAAATCCCTGCGCGTCAATTCCGACCTGCTCGCGGCTGAACTGGCCGAGGCCTTGCATGCGACGAAGGTCGTCTACCTCGCCTCCTCCCCGGGGCTGGAGATCGACGGCGAGATACGGCGCGAGATCTCGATCGCGGCGCTGAGCCGTCTGATGCAGGAGGAGCCGCAGCGGCTCGCCGACGAATCGCGCAGCAAGGCGATCCACGCGATCAAGGCGATCGAGACCGGCACGCCGCGCGTCCACATCCTCGACGGCCGGGTGTTCGACGGCCTGCTCAACGAGGTCTTCTCCAACGAGGGCGTGGGCTCGCTCGTCTACGGCAACGATTACCAGCAGATCCGGCGCGCGCGGAAGAGCGACGTGCGGATGATCTACAACCTCACGCGCAACGCGGTGCGCCGCGAGGAGCTCGTTCACCGCACGCAGCAGGCGATCGAGAAGAACATCGACCACTTCTTCGTGTTCGAGATCGACGAGAACATCATCGCCTGCGTCACGCTCTACTTCTACCCGGACCGCCCGCTGATGGCCGAGGTCGGATCCCTTTACGTGATGCCGTTCTACAACAACCGCGGCATCGGGCGGAAGATGGTCGAGTACGCCGGCATGGTGGCAAAGGAACGCGGCGCCGACACGCTGCTCGCGCTTTCAACCCAGAACTTCGGCTTCTTCACCAACGTGTGCGGTTTCGAGGAGACCTCCCGGGAGATCCTGCCCGACGCACGGATGCGCACCTACGAGGAAAGCGGCCGCAACGCCAAGGTGATGGTCAAGCGCCTGTGACCGCAACGCACTGCCCGGACGAAGGTCTTTGAATAAAAGATCGGGAAGGTCGGGAGACTAACCCCCCGGCTTGTCATCCGCGTCAGCTGCGTCGTCCGGGGTCGAAACCCCGGAACCCTCCGGAACCGCCTTCGGCCGACCGGCGGACAATATCCGCCGGGGTCATCGGACCCCGGCTACACACGAACCCAGTTTATCCGTGTCGACCCGTGTTCATCCGCGGTTGCCCCCTCGCGGAGCGCGACGGATCCGCGGCACGAACGCAGATCCTTGATGAGGACGTCCGCGACTGGGTAGTCCCTGACCGGCGCGGCCGCCGGACCCTCAACGCACCTCCGCGACCACTTGCACCTCGACGGTGGTGCCGCGGGGAAGTCCATTCACGGCGACCGCGGCGCGGGCGTGCCGGCCGGCTTCACCGAAGATCTTCACGAGCAGATCGCTCGCGCCGTTCAGGACCGCCGGGCTCTCCGTGAAACCGTCCACGGCGTTGACGTAGCCGCTGACGAAGACGATCCGCGACACCTGATCGAGCGAACCCACCGCCGCGCGGATGTTCGCGAGGGTGTTGAGCACGCAGACCTCGGCCGCCTGGCGCGCGGTCTCGACGGTCTGCTCGCGGCCGACCTGGCCGACGTGCGTCTGCACGCCGTTCAGCACCGCGATCGTGCCGGCGCAGTAGAGCAGGTTGCCCGTGCGCACGACGGGGACGTAGCTGCCGGCGGCGGCGGGTGGATTCGGGAGGGAGAGACCGAGTTCAACAAGGCGCGCTTCGGGAGTCATGATGAGCCCGGGGAGATGCTGGCGCCCGCCCGCCGGTGCAACGTGAAACGCCGCGCGCCCACGGCATTGCCTCGCGCCCCCGCGACCGCACGCTAGCGGCATGACGTTTCGCGAGTGGCAGTCCCTTTCCCCCGAGGCCGCTGCCCGCGAGGTTCATCGACGCGCCGCGGCGCTGCTCTCACCCGCGCAACGCCGGGCAGCGATCGAATCACTGATTCCCCTGGAGCAACTGGCGGCCAACTTTGACGCGGCTCGCGGCGCCGGCCCGCTCGCCGGCGTGCCGTTCCTCGCCAAGGACCTCTTCGACTTCGCCGGCACGCCGACCTTCGCCGGCTCGACGTTCCTCCCCGAGGTGCGACCAGCCGGGAAAAGCGACGGCGCCTTCGCCCGCGCGCTCCGCGGCGCCGGCGCGGTCTTCGCGGGTAAGACGCGGATGCACGAGTTCGCCTACGGCATCACCGGCGAGAACCCCCACCACGGCGACTGCGAGGTGCCGGGCCATCCGGGTCGCACCACCGGTGGATCCAGCAGCGGATCGGCCGTGGCGGTCGCGGCCGGCATCGTCCCCTTCGCGCTCGCATCCGACACCGGCGGCTCCGTGCGCGTGCCGGCGGCGTTCTGCGGACTCCACGGCTTTCGGATGACACCCGCGCACCCGTGGATCGCGGACGCCGTGCCCCTTTCGCCGACGTTCGACACCGCCGGCTGGTTCACCCGCGGGGCGGAGGACATGTTGTCCACGCTCGAGGCGCTGGTCCCGGCGACCGCCGAACCGCGCCGGGTGCCCCGCGGGGTTTACCTCCCGCTGCCGGACCTCGATCCCGAAGTGGCCGGAGCCTGCGCCGCCGCGGCCGAGAAAATCTGCGCGCCGGCCGCCGCGGAATTGTCCCGCGAGCTGCTGGCCGGCTTCGAGCCCGCGCTGTCGGCCTACCACACGATCGTCGCGGTGGAGGCTTGGGAATTTCACCGCGGATGGGCGGAGGCGAACCGAACGCGTTACGATCCCTTGGTTTGGCAACGCCTGCAACGCCACCGGGAGATCGCCCCGGAGCAAGCGACGGCGGCGCGGAGCACGGTGGTCAACGTGCGGGACGTATGGGATGCCTATTTCCGCCAACACGACTTTCTGGTGATGGCGGCGGCGCCAGCCGCGGCGCCGACAAAGGCGGGTTGCACGCTGGAGATGCGCAACCGGCTCATCCGGATCAACGCCCCGGCCAGCCTCGGGGGGCTTCCGGTGCTGACGCTACCGGTGGTTCTGCCGTCGGGACTGGCGACCGGGCTCCAGGTTGTGGCGCGCCGGGCGGATTCCGCGGTATTCCGGCAGGTGCTGGCGGCCGTTGCGGGAAACCGGTGAAATTCCGAAGGTAAGGCTGGACCGGCGGCGGCGAAACTCCCTAGGAACTTAAAGCGCTTTCGCATCCGCGATCCGCCCCCGTCAACCCACCACCCTGAATCGCAACCTGAACGGCCCACCCACCGTCTCTCCCGCCACCCTCGATCCCTTTCCCCCATGAGCGACAAATACGCCTCGAACTCCCACTCCAACTCCCGCCCTGAATACGCCTGGGCGTTTCTCATTCTCCGCCTCTGGCTCGGCCTGCGCACCCTCCTCGCGGGCCTCGAGAAGTTCGAGAGCGGCGGGTCCTACGCCTTCGCCAACTACTACAAGAACATGGGCCGGATGGCGCAGGGCATCACCGGCGCGTCGTTCATGCCGCTGTGGATGACGAAGACCTTCGCGTTCTCGCTGGGCTACATGCTCATCGTGCTCGGCGCGTGCCTGCTCCTCGGCGTCAAGACCCGCGCGACCTTGCTCTTCACCGGGCTGGTCTACTGCGGCCTCTCCTTCGGCCTGATGGCGGTGCAGGAGGGCGAGGGCACGGCCTGGCTCGGCATGCACGTGCTGATGATCGCCACCGCGCTCACGCTGGTTCGCAACAACCGATTTGCGCTTGTGCGCGACTCGGCTAACTGAGCTCGGAACCACCCACGACCATGTCTGAAATTCCCGCCCTGTCCCGCCGCGACTTTCTCAGCACGGGCGCCAAGCTCGGGGCTGTCGTCGCCACCGCCCCTTATGTCTCCCGGGCCGCCGAGGCCGGCGCCGCCAAGGGAGCGGACACCATCAACGTCGCCCTGATCGGCTGCGGCGAAGAGGGCCGCATCCTGTCGAACGCCTCGCTCAACATCCCGGGCATCCGCTTCCAGGCCGTCTGCGACATCTGGCCGTACAACCTCACGCGCACCGAGCGGCTCCTGAAGAAGTTCAACCACGCCGCCCGCCCGTTCGAGGACTACAAGGAGATGCTCGACACCGTAAAGGACGTCGACGCGGTCCTCATCGCCACGCCCGACTTCATGCACGCCGAGCAGACGAATCACGCGCTCAAGCTCGGCAAGCACGTGTACTGCGAGAAGCTCATGTCGAACACCGTCGAGGGAGCCCGCTCCATGGTGCGCGCCGCCCGCGACGCGAAGAAGCTCCTCCAAGTCGGCCACCAGCGCCGCAGCAACCCGCGCTACCAGCACGCCCGCGACAAGCTGATCCGCGGCCAGCGCCTGCTCGGCCGCATTACCAACATCACCGGCCAATGGAACCGCGCGGTGTCCGAGGACTACGGCTACCCGAACGGCTCGGCGATCCCGGAGGCGAAGCTGAACAAGTACGGCTACGCCAACATGCACGAGTTCCGGAACTGGCGCTGGTTCAGAAAGTACGCCGGCGGCCCGGTCTCCGATCTCGGCGCCCACCAGATCGACATCTACAACTGGATGCTCGGTGCGAATCCGCGCCTGTGCATCGCCTCGGGCGGCGTCGACTACTACAAATCCCACGAGTGGTACGACAACGCGTTCATCATCTTCGAGTACGAGACCAAGGACGGCGTGATCCGCGCGCAGTACCAGGTGCTAACCACCACGAGCGCCGGCGGCGGCTACCATGAGTACTTCATGGGCGACGAGGGCGCGCTCAAGATGTCGGAGAACCCCAAGTACACGAAGATCTACCGCGAGGCCCGCGCCCCGGAGTGGGACGCGCTCGTCGAAAAGGGGCTGATCTCCAAGCCCGATTCCGGCGAGGGCGCCCCCGCCGCAGTGAAGGCTTGGGAAAAGCCGGGCGTGAAGAAGCTCGGCGGCCCCTCCCGCGGAGCCACCGTGGATGTTCGCGAGACCGCCGCCCTTTCGGCCTGGGATATCCCGGTCACGCTCGACAAGGCCATCCACCAGCCGCACCTCGAGAACTTCTTCGACGCGATCCGGAAGGGCACCCCCCTCTCGTGCCCGGCCGACGAGGCCTTCGCCTCCGCCGTCACCGTCCTCAAGGTCAACGAGGCCATCGCCGCCCGCCAGGCCCTGGCCTTCAAGCCCGAGGATTTCATCGCCTGATCCGGTCGCCCCGTCGAAACCCGGCGGGGTCCCGGACGTCTCAATCCCGAAACCCATGCCCTACTCTCCTATGCAAAAACGCCTCCTCACCGCACTCGCAACCGCCCTCGCGCTCGCGGCCACGGCCTCAGCCGCCAACGCGCCGCTCAAGGTCGAGGTACCGAAGCCGCTCTTCGCCGGCACCCCGCGCCCGATCTCCCTGGCCAACCTCGAGCCGGCCAACGCCAAGCGGCCCGACATCATGGTGGCGCCCGATGTGAAGCTGATCTCCAAGGGCAAGAAGGTCACCAGCAGCGACTCGCTCCCCGTCATCGGCGAGCTGACGTTCATCACCGACGGGGACAAGACCGGCATCGACGGCGCCTACGTCGAGCTCGGGCCCAACACCCAATGGGTGCAGGTCGATCTCGGTTCCTCCGCGAAGATCGCCGCCGTGGCGGTCTGGCACTTCCACTCGCAGGCCCGCGTCTACCACGACGTGGTCATCCAGATCTCCGACGACGCCGAGTTCAAGAAGGGCGTCACGACGGTTTTCAACACCGACGACGACAACTCGTCCAAGCTCGGCAAGGGCGCGGACAAGTCGTATGTGGAGACCAACAACGGCCGCGTCGTTGATGCCAAGGGCGCCAACGGCCGCTACGTCCGCCTCTACAGCAACGGCAACACCTCCGACGAACTGAACCACTACTGCGAGGTAGAGGTGTTCGGCGTCCAGAAGTAAGCCGCCTTCGCTCCCCTTCCCGGGCCGGCCGCCTCGCGCGCGCCGGCCCTTTTTTTTCCCGGCGCCCCTCTAGCGCCGGGTGATCTCGTAACTCGAATTTATTCCGGCCGCCAGTCTGATCACCAGCGCGCCGCGCGGCGCGTCAAAACTCCAGTCGGCACCCTCGGCCAGCTCGCGGCCGTCGCGCGTGACGCGCGCCGGTTGCTCCGCCATGATCACCCGTAGGACGTGCGGCTCGGCGCGGCCCGAGACCGCGATCCGGAGCGGGTTCCCCTCCTGCATGGTCACCGTGGTCGATTCCGGCGCCGGGTGCGTCTCCGGATGCCACAACGTGAAACGGCCGTCCGCCCCGGGATTCACGAGCCACGTGCGGAAACCCGCGGAGGAGCGGTCCCCCAATCCCGTGTAGTCACGCGTCACGTTCAGCGGCACCAAGGCCCCCGCGCGCAGGAACACCGGATACTCGTCGAGCGGGAAATCTCGCGAGATCCGCGCCGGACCCTTGATCGCCTCGACGGCCGGGCGGAAGAGATACCGCCATTCGCCCGCGGGCAGGCGCACGTCACGCCGCGGGGAGTCTGAGTGGATCGGAGCCACCAGGAAGTCGTCGCCGAACAGGTAATGGAAACCACCTTCCGCCAGCGGGCGCATGAGAGGGCGACCGCCGCGGTGGCATTCGACCACGTGGGAATAGATGTACGGGACCATCTCGGTGTGAAGCCAAGAGAACTTCCGCACGATCTCCAGTTCCGCGGACGTGCGCCGCCAGAGCCGGCGCTCGCCGTGGCCGCCGTTGAGGAACAAGCCGCAGAAGGCCGAGAACTGCGCCCAGCGGATGTATACGTTGGGAGCAATCGTTTCGGGCTTCGCGGAGCCGGAAGGCGGCGGCGCGTTCTTTCCGCCACCCCAACCCGCGACCAGCGCCGCGGTGGCCGGACCCATGTCGTCCGGGTTGCTGCGGCCGTGGTAGCCGGCCACGTCGCTGCCGATCACGCAGTAACCGAGCCGGGCGGCGCGCAGGATGTCGGCCAGAGCCGCCTCCAGCCCGCGGTCCTCCGCGCGCCAGGTGTGGCGGTTGTCGCCCACCCAGGTCACCGGCGCGGCGTCGAGCGGCGCGAAGCCTTCCGGGTGAGACCACGGACGGTCGATGGATCGGATCAGGGTGGTGAAGTCCGGATTGCGGGATTGGCCGTGGCGCAGCTCCTCGCGCGCGTAGAGGTCCATGTACTCCCGCGTCGTCAGCCACCCGGCGTGCGCGCGCCCGTAGGGCAGCCGCAGGCCGGCGAAAGAACCGGAGAAAAACGTATCGGTACCGTCCAGCTTCCAGCCGTCGATGCCCCAGCGCAGGACTTCGTCCTGCATCGCGCGCCACCAACGCATCGCCTCGGGGTTGGTGTAATCGATGAAACCACCTGTGCCTTTCCACCAACGGAAAGCCTCCGGGCCGCCCGCGAGGTAGCCCGCGCGCCGCGCCTCCTCGAAAAAGGCCGCGGAGCCGCGGTCGGGCGTGTCCTTGCTCGAGCGGTCCACCATGCTCGTCATCCACAGCACCACCCGGTATCCCCGGTCCTGCAGACCGCCGAAGAAGGCTGCCGGATCCGGGTAACGAGCAGTGTCGACGTGAAAGTCGTTATACCGCCGGCTCCACGGACTATCGATCATCACCGTGCGCACGGGGATGTCGTGCCGCGCGTAGCCCTCGACCAGCTCCGTGACCGCGGCCGAGGTATTAAGGTCGTCCTCCCAGAGCCAGCACTCGAGCGCCCATGGGGGCGTGAGCGGCACGCGCCCGTGCCGCGGACCATTGAACGGCATGCCCCAGAAGGGGAAGACGACGACGAGATAGGCGACCAGGCCAAGGGTAGCTGCCAAACCCGCGCCGATCTTCGCCCAACGCCTCATCGGGTGATCAGGCCATCGGCGAGCGCGCGGATCGTCTCGTCGAAGTAGTCGGGCACGTTCGGACCATGGAACGACATCGTGCGCGGCTCGTAGCCGGGCAGATGGTAATATTTCCTCGGAATCACGTAGCCGACGTACCCGCCGTTGAAGCTCGTCACGACCGCATCCGACCCGCGCGCCCGCAGGTGATCCTTCACCCCCAACGCCAGTTCTCCGCTGAAGTCGCAGGGCGTCGATATCCACACGACCCGGCCGATGCGCACCGCCTGCAGGACGCATTCATCCCTCACCGGCAGCAACCTGCCCGCGAGCCACGGTCGCAGCCGCAGGCTGTCCGTCACGCGCGCGTTCAACTCCGGCAGACTCACCTCCACGGTGGAGGTGGCCAGACGCACCGACGGGGATAGCGCGGTCGCGGCCAGGCGCTCGAGCACGCCTGCCGCCAACGTGCGTCCCATCCGCTCCGCGCCCGCGAAGCCTTTCGCGCCGGCGACCGGGCTGTGGCTGCCGACCGCCCCGGCGATGAATACCGCGAGACCGCCCGTCGCCTCCTCGACCGCCCGCTGCCAGTAACCGGGGTAATCCCCGTGAAATTCCATCACGTCCGACCCCAGCACGGTGGCGTGCGCGGCAAAACTACCCGCGACGGCCGTCCTCCCCGACCGCTGCCGCACGACCAGAAAGCTGAACTCCGGGTCCGTTTTTCCCAAGGCGCCGACGAGGCGGTTGCGCACGAGCTCCGGCGCGAGGAAGCGGTCTTGTCCGAGTTCGGAGGGCTTCAAGTCGGCGAGCGCGTCACGCACCGCGACGACGATCCGGTCGGCGAACCACTCGCGGACTCCGGGCACAAACTTTCCCGCGAAGGCCTCCGCGACCGGACCCTCGCCCCAGCCGCCGATGCCGCCGTGGGTATGCGTGGCGCTCAGGTACACGTGCGACCGTGGCAGACCGAGTTCCGTTTTGATGCGGGCCATGGCCAGATCCGTGACCTCGGCCGGCACGATGAGGGCGTCGGCCCCGACCAGCACCGCCGTCACCTCTCCGCCGCGCAGGGCGATCGCCTTCACCTCCAACTCGTCGTGCACCCCCGTGGCCGGACGGCCGCGCCGGCCACCGTAGCCCGCGAGCGGCACGGCCCGAAACCGCCCCGCGAGCGGTTCGTCGACGGCCGCCCCGATCGTCGGCGTGAGTCGCGCCCGTCCGAAGCCGGCCCACAGGACCTCGGGCGCGGGAGGAACCGCCGGCCGGGCCGCCGCCAGCCGCCGGGACGTCTTTTCGTGATAGTCGGTGCCGGGATAGGGACGCCAATCCACGGTATCCAGCACCGCCACGGTCACCGCCGCGGCGATGACCGCGAGCGCCACGGCGCCGCGCCGCACGATTCGAAGCCAGCCCTGCATGGCGGTAGACGAGGTGAGTCGCCGCAGCGGGGCAACCGTCGAATCGCGCCGCGCGCACATCCGCTCACAATCCGGCATTGCGGCGCGGAAATAACACGCGCCACGCTCCGAGACCAAGCGCCGGCTCCGGCGCCCCACCCCGCATGAATACCCCCCGCTTCACGTCCCGCTGGCTGTTTCTTTTCACTGCGGCGCTGATTCTCGTCGCCCGGGTCTGCGCGCAGGTGCCGTCCGGCGGGATCACCGGGATCGTGAGCAATGCCGGCACCGGCGACCTGCTCGAGGGCGTCCGCGTGGCCATGCCCTCCCTGGGATTCGCCACGCTCACCGACGCCACCGGGCGGTATAGTTTCAGCCCGGTTCCCGCCGGAAGCCATGAGGTGACCGCGAGCTACACGGGGCTCGAGCCCCAGCGCCTTGCCGTGACGGTGGAGGCCGGGCGGCGGGCCGCGCGCGATTTCGCGCTGACCGCGGGGGTTTACCGGCTCGACGCCTTCACGGTGGCCGGCGAGCGCGAGGGCGGCGCCGCGGCGGTCACGGCGCAGCGCAACGCCGCCAACGTGAAGAACGTCGTGGCGATGGATTCCTACGGGAACCTGCCGAACATGAGCGCGAGCGAACTCGCGATCCTGCTGCCCGGCGTCACGGCCTCGCTGAACCTGGAGAACGGCATCGACGGGTTCACGGTGCGCGGCATGGGCCCGACGTTGAACAACATCACGCTCGACGGGGGTATGCTCTCCACGCAGGGCGCGATGGCCCGCCAGGGCCGCATCAACAACCTCACGGGAGCGATGTTTGAGGGACTGGAGCTCATCAAGGGCCACACCCCGGACCGCGGCGCCGACTCCCTCGGCGGCACCATCAACCTCAAGAGCCGCTCCCCGCTCTCGATGCGGGAGAAGCGACGCGTCACGTACAACCTCGCCGTGCGCTGGGCGCCGCCGTTCACGGAGCAGATCCCTCTCCGCGACGGGCATGCCGCGCATCCGCTGCTGAACGTCGGCTGGTGGGAGGTCTTCGACCTCGGCGGCGGTTCCCGCAACCTGGGCGTGACGCTCAACACGTTCTACAGCGAGAACGTCGGCGCCTCGCACAGCACGACGCGGGACTTCCAGAACACGGTCTCCGACCCCGCATTCCTGTGGGACTTCAACACCTTCGACCAGTACAACAACCGCAAGCAGGCGAGCGTGAACCTGAAGGCCGAGTACCGACTCTCGCCCGCGACCAAGCTCACGTTCAACACGATCTACAACGACGCGAACGAGATGGGCAAACTGCGCTTCACCACGCGCGCGTTCACCAACCAGGTCGTCGGGACGACCGGCACCGCCGGCATCCTGCCCGGTTACACCGACCGCATCACGCAGGTGCGCCAGTCGACCGCGTCGAACTTCGACGTCCTTACCCAGGGGCCGAACAACTACTTCCTCCGCACCCGCACCGGCGACCTTGGTCTTGAACACGAAGTCGGCCGCGTCCGGATCGATGGCGGCCTGATGCACAGCCGCACCCATATCAACAACGGCTTCGGCAACGACGGCGGCCAGTTCACGATGCGCGTGAACAACCTCGGGTGGATCCTCGATCGCACCCGCTCCGACCTCTATCCGCGCCTCATCCAGACCGCGGGCCCCGACCTGACCCGCGCCGAGAACTACCGGATGAACGGCTTTTTCCAGAACAACAACGTGGACAACGACCACGAGGTCCGGGAGGCGCGCGCCAACCTGAAATATGATTTCCCCTCCCTGCGCACGTTCCTGAAGACCGGCTACCACTGGCGGGAGCAGTTCGCCCATGATTTCAACCGGCACCGCCGTTGGAGCTTTCTCGGCACCACGCTTCCCTCCGACGCCTCCATCCGCAGCCTGAACAGCCTCCAGACGGGACTTGTGACTCCCTTCTGGTACGGGTCGCAATTTTTCCGCGACCGCAACCCGATCGATCCCGCGCTCTGGCGCGAGGATGTTTACTGGGCGCAGATGCAGCGCTTCACGGGCACGCGTCGCGTCACCGAGACGGTGCACGCCGCCTACCTCATGGCGCAGGGCCGGTACCGGAACACCGGGGTGCTCACCGGCGTGCGGCTGGAGGACACCGCGACCCACAGCTGGGGCTGGGTCCGCGCGCGCGTGCCGAGCACGGCGGCGCAACAGGCCGCCGATCCGGTGGGCTCCGCCCTCCGCGACTACGCCGGCACGCGGCGCGAACTGGACGGAGGCTACCGCAAATCCTTCCCGAGCGTGCATCTCACGCAGGACCTCGCCGCGAATTGGAAGGCCCGCCTCAGCTGGTCCACGAGCTTCGGACGGCCGCCGCTCAATAACCTCCTGCCGAACGAAACCATCAACGAGACCGCGCAGACCCTCACGGTGAACAATCCCTCGCTGCTCCCGCAGACGGCGCGTAACTGGGACGCATCGCTCGAGTATTATTTCGAGCCCGCCGGCAACCTCACGGTCGGCTGGTTTCACAAGACCATCCGCGACTTCATCGTGAGCGGCATCTCCTCCGGCACAATCGGCACCGCGCGCGACAATGGCTACGAAGGCGAGTACGGCGGCTTCACGCGGCTGAGCAGCGCCAACGCGGGCACCGCCTACGTGCAGGGCTGGGAAATCAGCTACCTGCAGCAATTCACCTTCCTGCCGGGCCTGCTCAAGGGCCTGGGCGCCTCGATCAACGTCACGGCGCTCGATGCCCACGGCGACTACGGCGGACGCGGGCGCCGGGAGGGCCGCGACGTCGAGGGTTTCGTGCCCCGGGTCGGCAATGTGAGCGTGTTCTGGCGACACCGCGGCTTCTCGTCCCGCGTGATCATCAACCACACCGGCGAATCCATCACCGAGTTCACCCAAGGACAGCCGGCCCGCAGTCGCTATCTTTCGCCGCGCACCGTCATCAACGCCGGCATCGGTTACCAGTTCCGCCCCGAGGTCACGTTCTCGCTCGACGTGAGCAACCTCACCAATTCACCGCAAAGCGCCTACCGCGGCGTACCCGATCGCCTGCAGTTCAAACTGTTCGG
>CAIUOU010000151.1 GCA_903900845.1 uncultured Opitutia bacterium | reverse complement strand
GCGTTTCGTGCGGTGAGACCGCGGGGTTGAACCACGAAAAACCCCAAGGGTACGAAACCGAAACGGGAGGCCGATGGAGCTCACTGAAGCCACGGAATGGAGCGATGCCGAACGGGTATCAGAAAATCCGAGGGTACACCCTCGGCTGCACCGCACGCATTTCGTGAAGAATTTCAGGTGGTGTAGCCGCGGCTGCTTGCCCGCCTGAGGAGGGTTCACCCGCCGTAGGCTTTGCGAAGGAGGGCCCGCCGCGTTTTGGCCTGACCGCGCGGCGGACGGTCGCTTCGCTGCGTCGACCCGCCCCATGAAGATTCGTCGCGCCTGCTTTTTTGCCGCCCTGATTCTTTCCATCGCCGCCCCTGGCGCCGCGCGGCCTCCGAATCTGGTCTTCATCCTCACCGATAACCAGGGCGCGTGGACGCTGGGGTGCTATGGTAATCCCGACATCCGCACGCCGCACATCGACGGCCTCGCGGCGCAGGGCGTGCGCTTCACGCGGGCGCTGAGCAGCAACCCGGTCTGCTCGCCGACGCGCGCGACCTTCCTCACGGGACTCATGCCCTCGCAGCACGGCGTGCACTCGTTCCTCGATCCGAAGTTCATGATGGGACCCGAGGCGTACAACACGCTGCGGGAGTTCACCTCGCTCGGGGAGATCCTGCGCGACGCCGGCTACGTCTGCGGCCTGAGCGGCAAGTGGCATCTCGGTGCCAACCTCACGCCCTCGGAGGGCTTTTCGTACTGGGTGACGAAGCCCGACGGTCACACGAAGGAATTCTACGACCAGGAGGTGATCGAGGACGGCAAGGTGCGTAAGGAGGCGGGCTACACGACGGACCTCTGGACGCGGAAGGGCATCGAGTTCATCGAGCGCAACCAGGACCGGCCCTTCTTCCTCTTTCTCGCTTACAACGGTCCGTACGTCCTCGGGCAGCTCATGCAGAACCCGCCCCGCAACCGTCACGCCGACCATTATCGCGGTGTGCAGTTCAAGTCGTTCCCGGTGGAGTCGATACACCCGTGGCAATTCGCCAACAAGGGGTTTCACAATACTCGCAACGCGATGGAGCGCACGGCGGCGGAGGTCAGCGGAGTCGACGACGGCGTGGGTGACGTCCTGGCCGCGCTGCGGCGGCTCGGGTTGGAGAACGACACCTTGGTCGCCTACTCCTCGGACCAGGGGTGGATGGGCGGACAGAACGGAATGTGGGGAATGGGCGATCACTTCCGTCCGATCGGCGCGCACGAGCTGATGATGCAGATCCCGCTGATCTTCCGGCACCCGGCCCGCATTCCCGCCGGATGCACCTCGGACTTGCTGGTGAGTAACTACGACTTCCTGCCCTCGGTGCTCGGGTATCTCGGGCTGGGTGACAGGATGCCCCGCGGGCCGCGCTCGCCGGGCCGCGACTTCTCCGCGGTCCTCGCCGGCGGCATGCCGGACGCGTGGGACAACACGGTGTACTACGAGATGGAAACCGTGCGCGCCATCCGCACCGACGGTTGGAAGTACGTCGCGCGCTTCCCCAGCGGACCTTTCGAGCTTTACGACATGCGCAAGGACCCGCGCGAGCGTTTCAACCTCTACGGGCAACCGGGGATGGAGGAGACCCGCGCCGGCCTCGCCGGGCGGCTCGACGCTTTCTTCGCCGAGCACGCCGACCCGCAGTACGACATCTGGAAGGGCGGCCGCTCCAAGGCGAAGCGGCACGCCGAGTGAGGGCGGCTCGCGGCCGCCCGCGTCACCAAATCCTCGCGCGGTCGGCCGGCGCTTTCCAGAGCTTGTCGCCTTCCTTGATCCCGAAGGCGTCGTAGAAGGGCTGGAAGTTCACCAGCGGCCCGATCGCACGGAAATTGCCCGGGGCGTGGGGGCCGCGCGCGACCTGCAGCCGCATCGCGTCCTCGCGGTAGGCCGTGCGCCACTGCTGCGCCCACGAGATGAAGAACCGCTGCTCCGCGGTGAAGCCGTCGATCTTCGCTGGCGCCGGCTTGCCCTTCAGCGACCGCTGGAGCGCCTCGAACGCGATCGAGACGCCGCCGAGGTCGGCGATGTTCTCGCCGAGTGCCAGCTGGCCGTTGATCGCCAGCCCGGGCAGCGCCTGGTAGCCGTTGAACTGCTCCACCACGCGCTGGGCGCGCTCGCGGAATTTCGCGGTGTCCTCGGGCGCCCACCAGTCCACCAGGTTGCCGTCGGCGTCGGAACGCCGGCCCTGGTCGTCGTAACCGTGGGTGATCTCGTGGCCGATCACGCAGCCGATCGCACCGTAGTTCACGGCGTCGTCCATCGCGGCGTCGAAGAAGGGCGGCTGCAGGATGCCCGCGGGGAACACGATCTGGTTGGTCACGGGCGAGAAATAGGCGTTCACCGTCGAGGGCGTCATGCCCCACTCGCGCTTGTCGACTTTCGTGCCGGTGCGGTCGATCTGGCGGCGCGACTCCGCGCGCACAGCGCGCGTCACGTTGCCAAAATGATCGTCACGGCGGATCTCCACCGCCGAGTAGTCGCGCCATTGATCGGTGTAGCCGATCATCGCCTCGAAGCGGTCGAACTTCGCTACCGCCTTCCGGCGCGTCTCCTCCGACATCCACTCGAGGGTCGTCAGGCGGTCGCGCATCACCGCCTTGATGTTGCCGATCATCTCCAGCATGCGGGCCTTGGATTCCGGCGGGAAGTGCTTCGCGACGTAGAGCTGCCCGAGCGCGTCGCCGATACTGCCGTCGACCAGTCGCGCGGCGCGCTGCCAGCGCGGTTCCTGCTTCGGCGTGCCGTTCAGCACGGTGCCGTAGAAACGGAAGCGTTCCTCGTCGAGGGCCTCGGTGAGGTGGGGCGCGGCCGAGCGGATGAGGTGCCAGCGCACATAGGTCTTCCAATCATCGAGCGGACGGTCCTGGAGCAGCTTGGAAACGCCCTCGAGGAACTTGGGTTGGCCCACGATGACTTCGGTCACACCGGCCGGCACGCCGAGGCCGTCGATGAAGCGCCGCAATGATAGCCCGGGGTAGGCGGCGATCGCGTCGGCGATCGTCATTTTATTGTAGTTGGCCAGCCGGTCGCGGAGTTCCACGGGCAGCTTCGCGTTCTCCGCCATCGCCTTCTCGAGGGCGAAGACCGTCTCGGCCTTCTGGTAGGCGGAGGCCTTGGGCTCGCCGGCGAGTTCAAGCATGCGGGCGACGTGGCCGGTGAACTCCCAGCGCTCCCGCGCGAACTTCTCCGAGAAGTAGTACTCCTTCGAGGGCAGGCTCATTCCACCCTGGCCGAGGTAGAACCCGTAGGTGTCGCTCTTCTTTTGGTCGGCGTAGAAGGCCATGCCGAAGAGCGGATTGCCGATCTCGACGTGCATCTCCGCGCAAACGGCCGCCAACTCCTCCGGCGTCTTCACCGCGGCGATCCGCGCGAGCATCGGCTCGATCGGCTTCAGGCCGCGGGCGTTGATGGCCGCGACATCCATGGCCGCGGCGAACATGTCGCCGACCTTCTGGGTTTTGGAACCCGGCGCGCCGGGGTTGGCGGCCGCCGCCTCCACGAGGGCCCGCACGTGGCCCCAATTGCGCTCCGCCAGCTCGTCGAACCCGCCCCAGCGCGACTTGTCCGAGGGGATGGTGGTGCGCGCGTACCAGCCGCCCGCGGAGAACTTCGCGAAGTCGGCGCCCGGGGCGACCGCCGGGTCCATGTGTTTCACGCTGAAGCCGGGGCCGGGATCGGCGGCGTCGGCCGCCAGGACCGGCGCCAGGGTCGCGGCAAGAAGGGGGATGAGTTTGAGGGTTCGCATGGTCGGGATTTCATAATCCCTGGTCGGGCCGGAAGGCAAACGCGGCGACGGGTTCATTCCTATCCCGGCCTTTACCCGCGCCCTGCCCCCCTCCACGGTTCCCGTCAAATCCCATGACATTCCCGCGCCCCGCCCGCCTTGTGTTCGCCCTCGTCGCCGCTGCCGTCCTGCTGCTGGCCCCCTCTCGGGCCGATGAGGGTATGTGGATGCCCCAGCAGATGCCCGAGTTGGCTGGCCGGCTGCGGGCGCTGGGTTTCGAGGGTGACCCGAAAGCCTTCGCCGACCTGACCGGCTTCCCGATGGGGGCGATCGTCTCGCTCGGGGGATGCAGCGCCTCCTTCGTCTCCCCCGAAGGCCTGATCGTCACCAACCACCACTGCATCCAGGCGGCGCTGCAGTTCAATTCCCGGCCCGACCGCAACCTGATGGTCGACGGCTTCCTGGCCGCCAGTCGCGCCGAAGAATTGCCCAGCGGTCCCGGCTCGCGGGTGTTCGTCACCGTGGCCGTCGAGGATGTCACCGCGGCGGTGACGGGCGACATTCCCGCCGGCACCACCGGCCGGGCGTATTATGACCTGATCGAGCGCCGGCAGAAGGCGCTGACCGCGGAGCGCGAAAAGCAGGACGGCTACCGCTGCACGGTGGCCTCCTTCTTCGAGGGGCTGCGCTATTTCGCCATCACCCAGCTGGAGATCCGCGATGTGCGGCTCGTGTACGCGCCGGCGGCCGGCATCGGCAATTTCGGCGGCGAGACCGATAACTGGCAGTGGCCGCGCCACACCGGAGACTTCTCGTTCCTCCGCGCTTACGTCTCCAAGGACGGCAAGCCCGCGGCGTACTCGGCCGACAACGTTCCCTACCGCCCGAAGCACTGGTTGAAGGTCTCCGGACGCGGCGCCTCGCCCGGCGAGGTGATCTTCGTCGCCGGCTACCCCGGCCGCACGGCGCGCTTCAACACGTTCGAGTCGGTGCGCGAGACCGTGGAGTTCTCCCTGCCGCGCACGATCCGCCGCAACGTCGAGCAGATCGGGCTGCTCGAGAAGGTCGGGTCCGGCGACCCGGAGACCGCCCTGCGCGTTTCCACGCGCATCCGCGGGCTCAACAACACGCTCACGAAGACCCGCGGCGTGCACGAGGCGATGGTTCGCGGCGGCGTGCTCGGCCAGAAGGAGGACAGCGAGAAGTCGCTGCTCGCCTGGATCGCCGCCGACCCCGCGCGGCAGGCGAAGTACGGCCGCGTCATCGCGGAGATCGGCGCGCTTAACGCCGAGCGCGTGCGCACCCGTGAGCGCAACCTGCTGCTCGGGGAATTCACCGGCGGCGCCGCGGCGCTCGGCGCCGCGGAAACGCTTCACCGCCTCGCCGTCGAACGCGCTAAGCCCGACGCCGAACGCGACCCGTTCTACCAGCAGCGCAACTGGCCGCGCACCCGCGAGAGTCTCGACCGCCTCCAGCGCAGCCTCGATCGTAAGGCCGATCGCGCCATGATGGTGTACAACCTCGCCGCCGTCGCCCGCCTGCCGGCCGGCGCCCGGATCGAGGTTCTCGACCGGATGATCGGGCTCTCCGCCGGCCAGCCGGAGTCTGATGCTCTCGCGAAGATCTCCGCCTGGGTAGAGGGGCAAGTCGCCGGCTCGAAATTGTACGACCGTGATTTCCGTCTCGGCCTTTTTGAGAAAACCCCCGCGGAACTCACCGCGACCGGCGACACCCTGCTCGTGCTCGCGGCCGGGCTCGCCCCGCTGCAGGAGGAAATCCGCAACGCCGGCAAGGACCTTGGCGGCCGCCTCGCGCGGATCACGCCGGTCTACGCCGAGGCCGTGCTCGCGCAGGCTGGCGGGCTCGTATCGCCCGACGCCAATTCCACGCTCCGCGTGACCTACGGCACCGTGAAAGGGGTCGAGAGCCGAGACGGCCTGATGTACCTGCCCCAGACCACGCTGCGCGGCGTCGCCGCCAAGGCGACCGGCACCGGTGAGTTCAACGCGCCGGCCGCCCAACTCGCCGCGATCAAGGCCCTGCGGGGCGGCAAGGCCACGCCGTACGCCGACTCCCGCCTTGGCGACGTGCCCGTGAACTTTCTCTCCACGGTGGACACCACCGGCGGCAACTCCGGCTCCGCCACCTTGAACGCCCGCGGCGAGCTCGTCGGCCTGCTGTTCGACGGCACGTATGACACCGTGGCGTCAGACTTCTTCTACGACAAGGTCCGCACCCGCAGCATCCACTGCGACACACGCTACATGCTCTGGGTGATGGCCGAGGTGGATCGCGCCGGGAACCTTTTGCGCGAGATGACGATCGTGCCCTGAAGCGCGAGCGATAACGCCGCACCCGTCGCCGCGGATTTGTCACGTAACAGGTGACAAAACACGGAGTGGGAAGCGGCGTGAGGGGGCGCGTGGATATTCCGGGGGAGCACCCCCGGCTACAGGACGGGGTTCTTCACGAAGGAGGGTACGGTGGTGTGGGAACGAGCCCCGTACGGTGTAGCCGCGGCCGCCCGCCGCGGACCTTTTGTTCAGCGCGGCAGCGCGAACGCCACGTAGGCGTCGCCGGCGCCGCTCGGACCGCCGACGCGGCCGCCGCCGGTGGCGGTGATGACGACGTACTGGCGGCCGCCCGCCTCGTACACCGCCGGTGCGGCGGTGCCGGCGAAGGGAAGCTTGGCTGACCACAGTTCCGCGCCGGTGTCGGCGTCGAACGCCCGGATACGTTCGTCCTCCGTTCCGGCCACGAACACGAGCCCGCCCGCCGTGACCGTCGCGCCGCCGAGGTTCTGCGATCCGGTCTTCGGCACGCCCTGCGCGGTGAGTTTCTCCAGCTCGCCGAGCGGCACGCGCCAGAGCGCGCGACCGGTGCCGAGGTCGTAGCAATTCAGCAATCCCCATGGCGGTTTGATGCCGGGGTAACCCTCGTGGTCGGTGAGGAATTTAAACCCGTCGAACGTGTAGCGGGGCTGCTCTCTGCCATCGCCTCGCCGCAGGGTCGCCGCTGGCTGGTTGCGGCGGAGGAGGAAGTCCAGCAGGTCGCGCTTCTCGTCGTCCCCAATCAGCGGGTTGGGCGGCATCGCGCCGCGGCCGTTCTCGATCAGCGCGAGGACGTCGGCGTCCTTGAGCCGGTTGCCGAGCGCGTACAGAGGCGGGGCGACGCCGAGGCCGCCACGGTCGGGGCCGTGGCAGGTCGCGCAGTAGTGCTGGTAAACTTTTTCCCCGGCCGAAGGCGGCTGGTTCGAGTTTCGCTCGCGCTCGTCGGGCCGGATCACCGTGACGCGCGAAACCCAGCGGTTGGACGTCACATAGAGCCGCCCGGTGGGCACGTCGATCGCGCCGCCCGACCATTCGGCGCCGCCGCGTGAGCCGATGAAGAGGTTGGGCACCCCTTCCGTGAAGGGTTGGAAAAAACCGTAGGTGGATTTCGCGACCACCTGCCGCACGAACTCCCGCGCCTCCGGCGTGCGGTCGGTGATCATGTCGGGGTGAAACTCCATGCGCGAAACCGGGTCGGGGAGCTCGGGATCGGGCTGGTAGGCCGAGGTAACCTCGCCGGGCAGGGTAGATACGGGCGCGCGGCGCAGGCGCCACGGAAACACCGGTCGTCCGGTGAGGCGGTCGAGGAGCGTGAGGTGGCCGCTCTTCGCCATGCCGACGACCGCGTCGACCTCCCGGCCCTCGCGGCGGATCGTGACGAGGTTCGGCGGGGCGCAGACGTCGAGATCCCAGATGTCGTGCCGCACATCCTGAAAATGCCAGATCCGCCGTCCGGTGGTGGCGTCGAGCGCGACCACGCAATTGGAGAACAGGTTGTCGCCCAGCCGGCCGATGCCGACCATGTCGGGCCGCGGCGCGCCGAAGGCCACGAATGCGATGCCGCGCTGGTCGTCCAGCGACAGGCCGCTCCAGCCGTTGGCGCCCTGCTGGGGTCCGTTCCATGTCTCGGCTCCGAAGTCGCCGTCGCGCGGCACTGAGCGGAAACGCCAGAGCAACCGGCCGTCGCGGAGGTCATAGCCGTAGGCGTCGCCGTTCACACCGCACGTGACGTAGATGTTCCGGAAGATCGCGCCGCTGGCGGTCGCGCCCGTGGGTATCTCCACCCTGCCGCCGGCCCCGAAACCCGGGGTCGGTTCGCCGGTGCGCGGATCGACGGAGTAGATCCAGTCGCCGAAGCCGAAGATCACGCGCGCCGGAGCGGTGCCGTCGCCGGGCCAGTAAACCAGCCCCCGGCGGGCGGGGGCGTCCTGCAGGCGCGGACGCGTCACCGGAGGCAGCGTTCGGCGCCAGATCTCCCTTCCGGTGGTGGCGTCGACCGCCACGATCGCGCGGCCGGGAGTCGGCGCGAACATGACGCCGTCGACCACGATCGGCGTGCTCTGGATGTTGGCCGCGCCGTCGCCGGAGCGGTACGTCCACGCGACGGCGAGGTCGCGCACGTTGTTTTTATTGATGCGGTCGAGGGCCGAGTAACGCCGCGCGCCGTTGTCGCCCTGGGAGCGCGGCCAGCCGCGGAACTGCTTCGCATCGACCGGCAGCGCGGGCGTGAGCTCGGCGTTCGGCGCCGCCGGGATCACCTTGAATTCGGGCAGGGCGGCGCGCGCGGCGGCATCCTCCAACACCGGGTTCGCGGCGGTGAGCGTGCGGGCTAAAGCCACGCCGGCGACCGCGGTGCTCAGAAGGAGGGCCGTGTGGCGCATGGTCTTACTCCGCCGCCTTCGGCGGGGTCGGCAGGCCGCGGAGCGCGCGGGGCAGGGGCGCTCCGCTCTTCCCGTCCCCGGAAGTGAGGCTGGCCACGTACTCCACGACGTCGCGCAGCTCCGTCTTGGAGAGAATCGTCGTGTAGACATCCGGCATGCCCGAAGGGGCGCCTTCGCGTTTCACGATGTCGGCCTTCCGGACCTCGACGAGACGGTTCTCCGCGTCGCGCAGGGTGACGAGGCGGTCGTTCTCCGAGGCCACGATGCCGGCCGACGAAGATCCGTCCTTCCGCGTGAGCACGACGGTGTCGTAACCGGGGGCGATGCGGGCGTTGGGCTTCACGATCGATTCGAGGATGTACTCGCGATCGTGCTTGGCGCCGAAGCCGGCGAGGTTGGGGCCGGCCTCGCCGCCGTCGCCACCCGCGCGGTGGCAGCGCATGCAGGAGAGCACGGGATGCGACTCAAAGGTCCGGCGGCCTCGCTCGGCGCTGCCGCCGGCAAGCGCGATGCGGAAGGGGGCCAGCGGATCCTTCTCCGCGGCCGCGGTGAGCGCCGCCTCGCGCTCGGCGAGTAGGGCCTTGATCTCGGTGCTCTGGCGCCGGCTGGCCGCGTTGATGAGCTCGAGCTGAACTTCGGTCGGAACTTTGCCGGCGGCGAGCGCGCGCAGCTGCTCGGCGAGCAGCTGGTCGGCGGCGGCGTTGCGCGAGGATCCGAGCGAGCGGAAAGCGCTCTTCTTTTCGGCGGCGGTGCCGAAGGTCACGAGGTTGGCCAGGACCGGCGCGGCGGCCTCCGGCGAGAGACGCGTAGCGATCGGTAACGCGGCCAGGCGGAGCGTGGAGTCGGCCGAGGCGCCGGCGGCGGCGACGGCCTCCTTCAGACGCGGGTCCTTGACGGCGTCGAGGGCGGCGAGGGCGGAGGCGCGGGCCGCGCCCGTTTGGCGTTCGTCGCGCACCATCGCGAGGAGCGCGTCGGCGGCGCCGGCGACCGCGAGTGACTGCATCGCCTCAAGGGCGGCGGATTGTACGACGGATGGGGTGCCCGGGGTGAGGAGCGGGCGGGCAACCCGCTCCACCGCGGACACCGCCACGGCGCGGTCGCGTGTCGGCGTGGTGGTGGGGCGATAAACACCCACCAGGCGATCGCGTTGCAGCGGCTTGGGCCACTGCGCGAGCTGGGCCAGGGCCTCGGCGCGGGCGCGCGGCGGCGCGGCGGCGCGGGCGGCGAAGTCGGCGATCGCAGCCGCGTTGGCGGCGGTGCCGAGGCGGAAGTGCGCGTTGATGGCGCGGAACAGCACGGGTTCATCGGCCGTGGGTTTCGTGAGCATCGCCGCGAGGGCCTCCATGGCCTCGGGCACGGGCGCGTCGTTGATGGCGATGGCGGCCTCGCGCACGATCGCGGGGTCGGCATCGGCGAGGAACCGCGCGAGGTCGGGACTGCGCAGCCGGCGCAGCGCGAGGACGGCGCCGAGGCGAACGGCGGCCGAGGAATCGGAAACTGTCGCGGCCAGCGTGGCGCGGTCACCGGCGCCGACCAGCCCCATCACGATACCGTGACGGAGGACAGCGTCGGCGTCGTTGTTGGCGCGAAGAGCCTCGAGCAGCGCCGGTGTGTCGAAGGCGCGCTGCAGCCGGCCGAGCGCCTGAGCGGCGAAGTAACGCACGCGCGGTTCCGGGTCGCGGAGGAAGCGGGCGAGATCCTTTAGAAAGGGTGCGGAGAAGCCGCCAGCGCGCGCGTGCTCGCCGGCGAGTTTCAGCGCCTGCGCGCGGACTTCGCCGTCGGTGTCGGCCGCGGCGCGCTCGACGGAAGCGAGGGCGGCGGGATTTTTCTCGCCGAGCTGGCCGAGGCCCCAGAGCGCGTGGAGACGGGCGAACCGGGCGGCCTTCGCGTCGGCGGCAACGCCGGCCAGCGTCGCGATGCTGGCGGGCCCGCGACCGGCGAGTTCGTACTGGGCCTCGAGGCGCACGCGCCAGTCGGCGTGGCCGAGGAGGCGCGCGAGTTCGGCGGGGGAGCGCTTCGTCCAGTCGCCGCCGATCAGGGCCTTGGTCTCGAGCACGAGCGGGTCCTTCTCATGTTTCGGATCCGAAATCGCGTAGATCCGGCCGCGTTTCGACTTCGGCCAGCCGGTGGCCCAGTCGGCGGTGTAGAGCCGGCCGTCGGGGCCGAACTTCACGTCGGTGGGAAGCGCGGAGGTGAGGAACGGCTTGGACTCGCCGATCTCGTAGGAAGCGCCCTTCGGCTTAAGAGTATAGGTGTAGACGCCGCTGCTGGAGGCCGAGCCCTTGAAGTGCGTCATGAAGAAGTGGCCGCGGTACGAGGGGTTCAGGCCGGTCCCGGGGTAGTACTCGATGCCGGACGGGCCGTCCTCGACGTTGCAGATCGGGGGCACGATGTACGCCGGCTGTCCGGCATGGCGCGGATGCCAGATCTTTTCCGTGTTCCACGGACCCGCCTTGCCGAGCGGGGCGAATTGGTAGCCGACGCGCCAGCCGCTGTCGCCGCCCTCGACGACGTGCACGAAGCGCTCCTCGTCGCCGTTGTCGCAATCGTTGTCGCCGGTGAAGAGGTCGCCGAATTCGTTGAAGACGAGTGACTGCGGGTTGCGGAGGCCGGTGGCGAAAAGCTCCAGCCCCGAGCCGTCGGGGTTACAGCGGAACACCGCGCCCTCGTCGGGCACGGCCAGCGTGGCGCCTTCCTTGGTTTGCACCGTCGCGCCGCGGTCGCCGTTGCTGAAATAGATTTTGCCGTCGGGGCCGAACACGAGGCCGTGGAGATCGTGGCCGGTGAAGTTGAAGCGCACGCCGTAGCCGCGGCTGATCTCGGTGCGGCTCTCGGCGCGGTTCGCGCCCTTGAACCGCCACACGCTCGGGATGTTGGTGAACCAAACCTCGCCGCGGCGGGCGAGGATGCCCGAGCCGATGCCGTCGAGGGGCGAGTTGAAGCCGTCCGCGTAGATCACGCTGCGGTCGGCGCGGCCGTCGCCGTCGGTGTCCTCCACCAGCCGCACGATCTCGCCCTCGATGGAGAGTTCCTTCTCACCGGCGGGGCCGAAGGCGCGGCGGATCAGCGCGGCGCGATCCTCGACGGTGCGGCACGCGAGCTCATCCTCGAGCATCCACATGTAGTCGCGGATATCGAGGACGCTGCTGCGGTAGCGGTAGGTCTCGGCGACGAAGACGCGGCCTTTTTCGTCGAACGTGAACGCCACGGGGTTGGCGAGCATCGGCTCGGCAGCCCAGAGGCGGGCCTCGAGGCCGGCGGGCAGACGCATGCGTTTCAGGGCCTGCTCGCCCTCGTCGGACGCCGGCGCGATGTCGGGCGTGGCCTGGCGGGTGCCGGCGTCGCGGATACGGCCGCGGTTCGGCGAGCGGTCCTCGTCGTCGGCATCGGCGGCGTGGATGCCGGCGGCGGGCAGGAGGGCCGCGAGCAACGCGGCGCGAAGGAGGCTGGGAGCGGGCATGGGGAAGGGCGCGGAGCGTAGGGCCGCGCGGGGTCGAGGCAAGGCGCGGACGGGATCCCGGGCGTTGTCTTTGGAAGCAGTTCCCTCGACGGTGCGGTCAACCGCTGACCCGATGCGCCTCCCTTCCCTGTGCCGGCCTCGCCTCCTGTCATCCTTCCTGCTGCTCGCGGCCGGTGAGCTCCCGGC
>CAIUOU010000150.1 GCA_903900845.1 uncultured Opitutia bacterium | reverse complement strand
TTCCCGCGAGGAGCAGGAACTGCTCCGGCAGTACCTCGGGGCCGAGGCCGGCCGCCTGCTGCTCTTCCTCGCGCCCGGCCCGCCGGTCGCCTCGCTCGGCCTCGACGACCTGCTGCTCGACTGGGGCGTGCTGGTGCAGGACGACGTGATCGCCGACGAGGGCCCGGAGAACATCGCGGAGAACGGGGACCTGATCATCCGCGCGTTCGCGCGCCATCCGATCACCCAGCTGCTGATCGACTACGGCACGATGGCGCTGCGGCTCGGCGTCGCCCGCACGGTGATCCCCGACCCGGGCCGTTCGCTCGGGGGCGGACTGAACACCGTCACGCTGGCCGCGACCTCGCGCACCGCCTGGGGTGAGCGCAGCTTCCGCAACGGCCAGATCCCGCGCTATGATCCGGGTATCGACACGCGGCCGCTGCCCGGGATGGACCCCGCCGACCGGCTCGGGGTGATCGTGGCCTCCGAGCGCCTCGCCGTGCGCGACAACCTCCCCTTCAGCGTGAGAGGCGGCAAGCTGGTCGTCTTCGGCACCGGAGACCTCGTGGCCAACGGCCGGGTCGACCAAGGCAACCTGGCCATCTTCCTGAACGCCGTGAACTGGACCGTCGACCGCGACCGCCAGCTGAGCATCCCGCCGCGGCCGGTGGAGAAGTTCCAGCTCACGCTCAGCGCGGCCGATTTCGCGCGGCTGCGGTACACCGTGCTCCTCGGAGTGCCCGGCGCCACCCTTCTCCTCGGCCTCCTCGTGTACTGGACCCGCCGCTCCTGAGAACCGAACGCCATGCGCACGAAAGTCACCCTCGCCCTCCTGTTCCTCAACGTCGCGCTGTTTTTCTTCATCTTCCGCTTCGAGCGCGAATGGCGCACCGAGGCCGCCTCCCGCGAGGCGCGCCGTCTGGTGCTCGGGCCCGAGACCGCGAACATCCGCACGCTCGAGCTCACGCCCCCCGTGGGCGGCGGCTTTGCCCTCGCCCGCGAACGCGACGCGTGGTTCCTCACCCGGCCGCTCGATCGCTGGCCCGCGAACCCCCACGCGGTGAACGCCATCCTGCACGCGCTCCAGCTCCTCGAGCATGAGACCAGCTTCGCCGTCGCCGACCTCGCGAAGAACCGGCAGTCCATCGCCGACTTCGGTCTCGAGCGCCCGCGCCTGACCGTCTCCTTCACTTCGGGCGACGCTCCCGCCGGGGCCGCCGGCCCCCGCACCACTGTGCTGCGCATCGGCGACGCCACACCCGACAACAAACGGCTCTACGTGCTCTCGCCCGACGGCTCGCGGATCCATGTCGTGAACCGCGGCCTCGCCGACAGCCTGAACGTGCCCGCCGAGCAGTTGCGGGCCGACGGACTGCTGACCATCCGGGGGTTTGAGACGCGCTCCCTCGGGGTGCAGATCGCGCCGCGGCCCGGCGAGACCGGCGGCGCCGGGGTGCGCGTGCGCATCCGCCGCGAGGGAACGCGCTGGATGTTCGACGCGCCGGTGAGCGCCCGGGCGAGCGGCCCGGCGCTCGAGCTCGCGATCAACGAGTTGAACGCCCTGCGCGCGAAATCCTTCCCCGCGACCGGCCCCGCCACCGCGCCCTCGGCCGCCCCGGGATTGCGGATCGCGCTCGAGGGCAACGGCCGGCTGGAAACACTCTTTCTCGGCGAACCGGTGGCCCCGCCCGCGGGCACGCGACCCGGCCCGCGCGCCGCCACCGAGTTCCACGCCCAGCTCGAGGGGCGCAACGCCCTGTTCACCGTCGAGGTGCCGGCGGCGCTGCTCGAGACGCTGCGCACCGCGCAGGAGAGCCTCCGGGAAAAACGCCTGCTCGTGGACCTTGATCCGGCGAAAATCACCGCCGTCTCGCTCGCCTCACCCGTCCAGCCCAACGCGGTGCCCTGCGACCTGCGCCGGCTCGTCGACGCGCCAGCTGGAAACGGGCGCGAGGCCCAGCGGGATTGGCAGGTTGTCCAGCGCGGCGAGGGACCCGCCGGTCCCCGCACCCTGCCGGCCGATCCGGCCGCCCTCGCGCGGCTCGTGAGCCAGCTTAACGGCCTGCGAGCGCAGAAATTCCAAAGCGACGCCCCCACCAGCGCCGACCTCGAGGAATGGGGATTCAACCGCCCGCTGCGCGAGGTCACGCTCACCGTCGCCGGCGAACCGGCCCCGGTCGTCCTCCGGCTGGGCACGGATGTGAGGCGCAATGTGTACGCCCGCCTGGGCACGGCCAACGAGCCCGGCAACTCCATCTATGCCGTCGGTCGCGAGATCATCGACGAACTGCCGCTCGCGCCTTCCGCTTGGCGTCACCGCGCCGTCATCGACCCGCTGCCCGCCAACGCCCGCGTGAGCCGCCTCCGGCTCACCGAGACCGGCTCCGACCAGCCGCTCGCCGAGGCGGAGTTCGGGGCCGACGGCGAACCGCTCACCCCGCGCGGCGACCCGGCCGCCCTCAAGGCGGCGGCCGCCGCGTTCCGCGCGCTGCGCGCCAGCCGTTATCTACCGGGTCCTTTCACCGCGCAGGTGACCGCCGCCGGCGACGACCGGCCCTGGCGTTTCCAGCTGCAGGCCACCGTCGCCGTGCCGGGTGCCGCCGCCGAGCAGACCAACGTGACCACGCTCCTGCTCACCGAGCGCACCGGCGGGAACCAGCAGTTCGCGGGCATTCGGGAACTCGATACGATCTTCGTGCCCGAGCAGCCCCTGATCGACGCGCTCTGGACCCTCACGCACGGGCCGCGCGATCCCGGGCCCCCGCCGGAGCGGAAACCCTGACCGAGGCCACCGATGCCCGCCTGGCTCAAGCTGTGCGCGCAGGCCGTCCGCGCGCTTTTTTCCGGCGCGGGCTCGTTCACGCTTTGGAGCCTCTGGCTGGCGCTCACCCTGCTCATCGCCGCGCAGGTCTGGGTCGCCACGTCCCGGCAACTCGCGCTTCCGGGCTTCATCCTGCGCCGGCTGGAGGACCGCATCGCCGCCTCGGGCCTGCGGCTCACAGTCGGAGCCACCACGTTCGACCCCACCGGCCGCATCCTCGTGGAGAACGCGCGGCTTCATCTTCCCGCTTTCGCCGATCCGGTGCTGCGCATCGGGGCGCTTTACCTCCGCCTCGACCGCACCTCCCTGCTCGCGGGCGAGGTGGAACCGGTCGAGATCCGCGTCACCGGCGCCGTGCTCGAGGCCCCGGGGCAGCTCACGCGCTCCGGGCGGGGCGAGGAATTGCTGTCCGACCTCGACCTCGTGCTCACTCCCGGCCGCCAGGAACTGCGCATCGACCGCCTCACCGGCCGCAGCGCCGGGCTTACCTTCACGGCCCACGGCGCCCTACCGCTCCCGCCCGCCGACCGGACCCGCCGTCTGCCTTGGTCGGAACTGGTGGTGGATCGTTTTCCCGAGATCTGCCGGCGCGGACTCGAATGGCAGGGTGAACTCGCGCGGCTGCGGGAGCCGCGGCTTGACCTGAGCATGGCGCCGGCGGCCGGCGGCGGCGTCGCCCTCGGCGTGCACGCACTCGCCCGCGAGGCCGCGCTACCCGTCCCGGCCGGGGCGACAGCGCGCGACCTCGTCGCGACGGCGACCATGACCTTCCCCCGCGAACAACCCGTCGAAGAGGTCCGCCTCGTGGCCGGGGAAGTGCTGCTTCCCGGCGGGACCCGCGCCGAGCGCCTGCGCGTGGAACTGCCGGGCGCCCTCTCCCTCACGCGGCGGCCGGAGCAGGCATGGGTGACGCTGGACCGGCTGCAGGTGGATGACCTCGGGGCGGAAGCCATCTCGGCCTGGGTCGAGGGCGGATCCTGGCCCTTGCTTTCGATCCGGACCGCGGCGCGCCTGCTGGACGAGCCGCTGGTGGCGAACGGCCACGTCGACCCGCTGGCGGGGCGCGCGGAAGCAGCGTTCTCCGGCTCGATCTCGCCCCGCATGCTCGACGTGATCAGCCGGCGGACCGGCGTCGACGTGCGGCGATTCTACTCCTTTGACGCGCTGCACGTGGACGCCGCGGAGGCGCGCTTCGGGAACGGCTGGAACTTCGAGCGGCTGACGGCGCGCGTGGAGGTGCCGCGCATGAATTCCTTCGGCGTGATCATGGAGGACGGGCGGGCGCGCGTGGAATTGGAACCCGGCCGTTTCCACGCCCCCGAAGCCTACGCGCGCGTGGGGGAGAACTTCGCGCGGGGCAGTTACGAGTATGACCTGCGCACCCGGGACTTCCGCTTTCTGCTCGAGGGACGGCTGCGGCCGCTCGACATCGGCCGCTGGTTCGGGCCGTGGTGGCCCGCCTTCTTCCGGCAACTCGAGTTCCCCGCCGCGCCTCCCGAGGCAAGCGTGGAGGTGGCCGGGCGCTGGCGGGACGGCCGGCTCGCGCGCGTCTTCGTGACCGCGGTATCCGACCGCCCGGTGGTGCGCGGCGTGGCGCTCGACCGGGTGCGGACGCGGCTGCTGATCCGCCCCGGTTTCGTCGACGGCCTCGAGCTTTTCGGGGCCCAGGGCGACGGGGCGGTGCAGGGCAACTTCACCTTCCGTGCAGTGCCCGGGGCGGATTGGTCATCGCTCGAGTTCCAGGCGGATTCGACGCTCGGGCTGCCGGCGGTGGCGGGCCTGCTGGGCGACATCGGCCGCGCGCCGCTTGCGCCGTTCCGAGCCGTCAATCCTCCCCGAATCCGGGCCGGCGGGCATTTCCACGGTCCGACCGCAGCCTCACCCGCCCCCAACCGGCTGGACCTCGCGGTGGAGACGACCGGCGCCTTCAGTTTCCACGATTTCCCGCTGGAGGACGCCACCTTCACCGCGCGGATGCGCGGCGAGGAAATCGCCGTGGAACGCTTCGGGGCCGACTTCGCGGGCGGCACGGCGACGGGCAACGCCCGACTGTGGGGTCGCGGGGAGGGCCGGCGGCTCGGCTTCAACGTCGCGATCGAGGAGGCGGCGCTGGGCCGCGCGGCCGGCACGCTGCAGGCGTTCCTCGCACGCCGCCGGGGCGAGCCGCCGCCCCGACCCGACCGCTTCGTGCAGGAGCGGGCGAACGTGCGGCTCGATGTCGCCGCTTCCGGCGAGGGGCGCCCCGACGATCCGTTCAGTTACAAGGGCGAAGGCAACGCCGTGCTGCGCGGCGCCGGCCTCGGCGAGGTTCCCCTCCTGGGGCTGCTCTCGGAACTCTTCACGTTCACCTCGCTGCGCTTCACCGAGGCACGCGGCAACTTCCGCATCGACGGTCAACGGCTCCTGTTCCCCAAAGTCGAACTGCGCGGCGCCAACTCCGCGATCGACGCTTACGGCGACTTCACGCTCGGCCGCAACGAGCTCAACTTCAACGCCAAGGTGTTCCCCTTCCAGGAGAGCGGCAACGTGATCAAGTCCGTGGTCGGCGCCGTGCTCACACCGCTCTCCGCGGCCCTCGAGGTGAAACTCACCGGCACCCTCGAGAAACCCGCCTGGGCGCTCGTGATGGGTCCGACCAACCTGCTCCGCTCGATCACGGAAACACCCCCGACGACGCCGCCCGTCCCGCCTAAGCCGTGAAGGGAAGACCGGCGCGTGACTTGACTCGCCGGCTTCGTGATCAAACTGGCCGCATGCCTCGCACCGTCCGCGCGATCACCTGCCTGCTCGTTCTTGCCGCCCTCCTCGGGGGCTTCGGCTGTAAACCCCGGGGAGGCGAAGCCCCGGGCGCCGCGACGGCGGGTAATCCCAAGGTGCCCGCCGGCGCGAAAAGCTCGGGGGGCCGCCACGCGGTCCTGAAGCTAGACCAGGGCGAAATCGAGCTCGAGCTCATGCCGGACGCCGCGCCCAAGGCGGTGGAGAACTTCCGGTTGCTCGCCGAACACGGCTACTACGACGGCCTGACCTTCCACCGCGTGGTGAAGGGCTTCATGCTGCAGGGCGGTGATCCCCTCGGGGACGGCCGCGGCGGGCAAAGCGCGTGGGGCGGAACCTTTCCTGACGAGATCCGGCCCGACTCCCCGCTCTACAAGGCGGGCTACCGGCGCGGTGTCGTGGCGATGGCCAACCGCGGCCCAAACACCAACACCAGCCAGTTCTTCATCATGCATCAGGACTACCGCCTGCCGCCGGCCTACGTGATCTTCGCCAAAGTGGTGCGCGGATTCGAGGTGATGGACGCCGTCGCCGAATTGCCGATGAACCAGGGCATGGACGGCGCGCGCAGCAGTCCGGTCACGCCGGTCATCATCCGCCGGGTCACGATCAAACCCTGAGGCGTCCGGCCACCGCGCGCGTTCCCGCGCGAGCGCGTAGCTTCGAGGCTTGCTTCGGCGTCTCGCGGGGGGTGCGAATGAATCGCCCCTCGAACCCCATGAGAACGTCTGCGCTGCTCGCGCTCCTGCTGTCCGTCACCGCAACCGCCGTTTCCGGCGCCGCGCCCGAGAGGAGGAATGTCCTCTTCCTCATCGCCGACGACCTCAACAACCTGCTCGGCTGTTACGGCGACCCGGTAGCCCGCACGCCGAACCTCGACCGGCTCGCGGCGCGAGGCGTGCGCTTCGACCGCGCCTATTGCGCCTTCCCGCTCTGCGGGCCGAGCCGCAATTCGATGCTCACGGGGCTCTACCCCGACAGCACGGGTATCTACCAGAATTCGCAGATTTTCCGGCAAACCATCCCGGCGCAGCCCAGCCTGCCGCAGGCTTTCCGCCAACAAGGCTGGTTCGCGGCGCGCATCGGCAAGGCCTACCACTACAATGTGCCGAACTCGATCGGCACCGTCGGGCATGACGATCCCGCCTCGTGGGAGCTCGGCCTCAACCCCGCCGGCGTCGATCGCCTGGAGGAGCATCCGAGGATCTTCAGCTTAACCCCGGGACAGTTCGGCGGCACCCTCAGCTGGTACGCCTCGCCCAAGGGGGACCTGCTCCACACCGACGGCCTCATGGCCACCGACGCGGAATGGGTGCTCGAACGCTGCGCCCGCCAGCCTGAACGGCCGTTCTTCCTCACCGTCGGTTTTTTCCGGCCGCACACGCCCTACGTCGCGCCCAAACCGTACTTCGACCTCTATCCGCTGGAGAAGATGCGGATCGTGCAGGGGGTGAAGGAGGACCAGGCCGACATCCCCGCTCCGGGCCTGATGAGCTACAAGCGGGAGCAGGACGCGCTCACCGACGACCTGCGCCGGCAGGCACTCCAGGCCTACTACGCGAGCATCAGCTTCCTCGACGCGCAGGTGGGCCGCGTGATTGACGCGCTTGACCGGCTCGATCTGGCCCGGAAGACGATCATCGTCTTCACCAGCGACCACGGTTACCACACCGGCGAACACGGGCTCTGGCAAAAGCAGAGCCTCTTCGAGGAAAGCGCGCGCGTCCCGCTGCTGATCGTGGCGCCGGGCGTCGCCAAGGCTGGCGGCGCGGCGGCCTCGCCGGTCGGGCACATCGACTTGTACCCCACCCTGACCTCGCTGGCCGCCGTGGCGGCGCCCTCCAATCTGCAGGGACAGGACCTCACGCCGCTGCTGCGCGATCCCGGAGCGCTCGGTCGCGGGTGGGCGCTGACCCAGGTCATGCGCAGCGCCGGCGCCGCGAGCGCCGCGGCACCCGCGGGCGGCAAGCGCCGCGCCAAGGCGGCGGCCGCGACTCCCCCCGCCGCGCCCGCGGCCAAGGCCGGCCAAGCGGGGGGCAACCGTTTTCCCGGCTACAGCCTGCGCACCGCGCGCTGGCGCTACACCGAGTGGGATGAGGGCCGGCGCGGCCGCGAGCTCTACGATCACGATACCGACCCGCGGGAACTCACCAATCTCGCGGAGAACCCGGCCCACGCCGCGAACGTGGCCGACCTTTCACGCCGCCTGCGCGAGGCCGCCCGGGCCGCGCATCCGGCCTCCGGCACACCCCCCATCGTCCAAGAGGGTCTCTGGGCCCCGATCGTCGCCGCCCCATGAAAAACCCGCGCTCCATGCGGTTCGCCGCAGTCCTGCTCGCGCTCGGCGCCATCGCGCCTCTCTCCGCCGCCGCCGAGCGGAAGCCCAACGTGATTCTGATCATGGCCGACGACTTCGGCTACGAGTGCGTCACCGCCAACGGCGGCGAATCCTACCGCACGCCGAACCTCGACCGCCTCGCCGCCACCGGCATGCGCTTCGAGCGCTGCTTCGTGCAGCCGCTCTGCACGCCCACCCGCGTGCAGCTGATGACGGGCATCTACAACATCAGGAACTACGTCGAGTTCGGCCTGCTTGACCCGAAGGCCGTGACGTTCGCCCACCTGCTGCAGCGCGCCGGCTACACGACCGGCATCTGCGGCAAGTGGCAGCTCGGCAAGGACCCCGGCCTCCCGCGGCATTTCGGCTTCGACGAGTCCTACCTCTGGCAGCACACCCGCCGGCCGCCGCGTTACGCCAATCCCGGGCTCGAGCACAACGGCCGGGAGATCGATTTCACGAACGGCGAGTACGGCCCGAAGCTGATCAACGACTTCGCGCTCGATTTCGTGACCCGCCATCGCGCACGGCCGTTCCTCCTCTACTACCCGATGATCCTCACCCACGACCCGTTCCAGGCGACGCCCGAAAGCCAGGCGTGGGATCCCAAGCTCAAGAGCGAGCAGCAGCAGCGCGACGTGAAGCACTTCGCCGACATGACCGGGTACATGGACAAGATGGTCGGGCGCCTCGTCGCGAAACTGGAGGAACTCGGGTTGCGGGAGAACACCCTCATCCTGTTCACCGGTGACAATGGCACCGGCGTGCAGGTGACGTCGCGCTTCAAGGGCGCCGATTACAAGGGCGGCAAGGGCACCCGTACCGCGCGCGGTAACCACGTGCCCCTCATCGCCAACTGGCCCGGCCGCATCCCGGCCGGCCGCGTCAACGCCGACCTGGTTTGCAGCGCCGACTTCCTGCCCACGCTGTGCGAGGCCGCCGGCGCCAACGTGCCCGCGGAACTGGGCATCGACGGACAAACCTTCCTGCCGCAGCTACTCGGCCTGCCCGGCAACCCGCGCGGCTCGTATTATCTCTGGTACGCGCGGAACGGCGGCCGCGACGCCACGTTCGAGTTCGCGCAGGGCCGCACCCTGAAGCTCTACCGCGACGGCACCGTCTACGATCTCGTGAAGGATCCGTTTGAGGAAAAACCGCTGCACACCGCCGCCCTCTCCGGCGCCGCCGGCGACGAGTCGCGCCGGCTGCAGGCCGTGCTCGACCGCTACGCCAGGGCCCGCCCCGAGCACCTCGCCAACCACAAGGGCGCGCCCGTGAAGGACTGAGCTGCCCTCTTTTACCCACTTGCCCATGAATACCCCGCGAAAGCTTCTCCTTAGCCTCCTGCCGGTTGTTGCGTCCGCGGTCACCTCCGCGGCCGATCAGCCGGCGCGCCGCCCCAACGTCGTCTTCATCGCGATCGACGACCAGAACGACTGGATCGGTCACATGGGCGGCCACCCGATGGCCAAGACGCCGAACATCGATCGCCTCGCCGCGCGCGGCACCACGATGCTCAACGCGCACTGCAACGCGCCGCTCTGCAACCCGTCGCGCACGAGCATCATGCTAGGCCTGCGGCCCACCACCACCGGCATCTACGGCCTCGCGCCGTGGTTCCGCACCCTCCCCGAATGGAAGGACCGCGTCGCGCTACCGCAGCACTTCGCGGCCAACGGTTACCGCACCCTCACCGCGGGTAAGATCTACCACGGTGGCGCGGGTTCCCCCGGCGCCGGCGGCAAAGCCAAGGGTAAGAACGCCAAGGTCCCCGCCGCGGTCGGCGCGCCGAGGGAATTCGAAGTCATCGGGCCCAACCCCGGCGTGGGCGTTCGGCCCGAGAAGAAGCTGATCGGCGATACGCCGATGGGAAACAACCCGCTCATGGATTGGGGCGTGTTCCCCCACAGGGACGAGGACAAGGGCGACTACCAGGTCGCGAGCTGGGCGATTGAACAGATCAAGTCAGCCCCCAAGGACCAGCCGTTCTTCCTCAGCGCGGGGTTTTTCCTCCCGCACGTGCCGTGCTACGCGACCCAGAAGTGGTTCGATCTGTATCCGGACGACGACAGCGTGCTGCCGCCGGTGAAGGAGGACGACCGCGCCGACACCCCGCGGTTCTCATGGTACCTGCACTGGAACCTGCCAGAGCCGCGGCTCAAGTGGGTCCGCGAAAACAACCAGTGGCGCAACCTCGTGCGCGCCTACCTCGCGTGCACCAGTTTCGTCGACGCCCAGGTGGGCCGCATCATGACCGCGCTCGAGGAGGCCGGACTCGCGCAAAACACCGTCATCGTGCTCTGGGGCGACCACGGCTGGCACCTCGGCGAGAAGGGCATCACCGGCAAGAACACCCTCTGGGACAACGGCACCCGCGTGCCGCTCGTCTTCGCCGGCCCGGGCGTTTCCCCCGGCGGCCGATCACGTCAACCGGCGGAGCTCATGGACATTTACCCGACGCTCGTGGAGCTCTGCGGTCTGCCGGCGCGCAGCGACCTCGATGGCCTCAGCCTCGTGCCGCAGCTCCGCAACGCCGCCGCGAAACGCGAGCGCCCGGCCATCACCAGCCACAACCAGGGCAACCACGGCATCCGCAGCGAACGCTGGCGCTACATCCGCTACGCCGACGGCACCGAGGAACTTTACGACCACGACGCCGACCCGCGCGAGTGGACCAACGTGATCGGTCGCCCCGAGTTCGCCGCCATCGCGGCCGAGCACCGCAAGTGGCTCCCGAAGGTCGATCTGCCTCCGGCTCCCGGCAGCGCCAACCGCGTACTCACCTACGATCGCAAGACCGACGAGGCGGTGTGGGAGGGCAAGACCGTCCGCCGCGGCGACCCCATACCCCAGTAAAATTCCGTCCGCGCCCTCGCGCAGCCCGCGCCGGCGGTTGCCAGCCGCCGGCGCGTTGTTTTCCGTCGCCCAACCCCTTCCCCCATGAAGCGCCTGCTCCTCTTTCTGTTCCTGCCCGCCCTGGCCCTTGCCGCGCCCGCCAAGCGTCCGAACATCCTGTTCATCCTGACCGACGACCAGCGGTGGGACGCCCTGTCGCTCGCCGGACACCGGCACCTGCGGACGCCAAACATCGACCGCCTCGGCCGCGAGGGCGTGCACTTCCGCAACGCCTTCTGCACGACGTCGCTGTGCTCACCGAGCCGCGCCAGCATCCTGAGCGGGCTCTACGCCCACGCGCACGGCGTCACCAACAACTTCACCGAGTATCCCGCCGCGCTGCAGAGTTTCCCGCGCGTGCTGCAGGCGGCCGGTTACGACACCGCTTACATCGGCAAGTGGCATATGGGCGAGGAGAACGACGAGCCGCGGCCGGGCTTCAACTGGTTCGTCACCCACAAGGGCCAGGGGAAGTACTTCGACACCGAGTTCAACCTCAACGGCCGCCGCCGCGAGGTGGTGAAGGGCTATTACACGCATGTCGTGACCGACCTGGCCGAGGAGTGGCTGCGCCGCCCGCGCGACGGCAAGCCGTGGCTGCTCATGATCGGCCACAAGGCGCCGCACAGCTTTTATTTCCCCGAGCCGAAGTACGAACGGACGTTCGCCCAGGTGCCGGTGCCGTACCCGGAGACGGCTTTCATGCTGGACGACAAGCCCGCGTGGATCCGCGAGCGGCTCCACACCTGGCACGGCATCTACGGCCCCCTGTTCGACTGGCGGAAGAAGTTCCCCGACGACTCACCCGCCGCCGTGAAGGACTTCGAGGCGATGACCCGCGCCTACTGGGGTACGATCCTGTCGGTTGACGACAGCGTCGGCCGGCTCCACGCGCTCCTCCGCGAACGCGGCGAGCTCGACGACACGATCGTCGTGTACATGAGCGACAACGGCATCCTCAACGGCGAGCACGGCATGGTCGACAAACGCACCGCCCACGAGCCCAGCATCCGCATCCTGCAGATCGTGCGCTTCCCCGGCCTCACGCCGACCGATCGCCCCAAGGTGATCGACCAGCAGGTGCTCACGGTCGACGTCGCGCCCAGCCTGCTCGAACTCGCCGGCGCACCCGCGCTCGCCGGCATCCACGGCCGCTCCTGGAAGCGCCTCGTGCGCGAGGGCGACCCGTCCTGGCGCAAATCGTGGCTCTACCACTACAACTACGAGCAGCAGTTTCCCTACACTCCGAACGTCCGCGCCGTCCGCACCGAGTCCTGGAAATATTCCCGCTCCCCGCACGGCGACGGCGGTGCCGACCGCCACCAGGCCGAGCTCTACAACATCGAGTTCGACCCCGAGGAGCGCCGCAACCTGATCGACCACCCGCGCTACGCCGGGGTCGTCGCCGAGATGCAACGGGAGCTGCTCACGGCCATGCGCGAGGTCGGCCTCACGCCGGAAAACGACCGCATGCCGCTCGACGCCGGCATCAAGAAGGAACTTCCCGACCAGAAAATCCGCTGAGCCGCCGCCATGAAAAACACCGCCCTTGTTCTCCTCGCGGCCCTTGCCACCGCGTCCGCCGCCTTTGCCGCCTCCACGCGGCCGCCCAACATCGTGCTGATCTTCGCCGACGACCTCGGCTGGAAGGACGTCGGGTTTCAGGGCAGTGATTTCCACGAGACGCCCCACCTCGACCGGCTCGCCTCCCAGGGCATGGTGTTCACCGCCGGCTACGCCGGCGCGGGTAATTGCGCCCCCAGCCGGGCCTGCCTCCTCTCCGGCAACTATTCCCCCCGCCACCACGTGTACGCCGTGCAGAGCACCGACCGCGGCCCCAAGGAACACCAGCGGCTCGTCCCGATCCCCAACCGCAGCGGGCTGGCCAAGGACAACATCACCGTCGCCGACGCCCTCAAAGCCGCCGGCTACGCGACGGGCATCTTTGGAAAATGGCACCTCGACGGCCCGGAGGGCGCCGAACCCGGAGAGCAGGGTTTCGACACCGTCCACCAGGCCTACCACACTTGGAGCGACGCCAAGGTCTCCGACCCGGCCAATCCAAAGGGCGTCTTCTCCCTCACCCGCGGCGCCTGCGAGTTCATGGAGAAAAACCGTGACCGGCCGTTCTTCGTCTACCTGCCGCACTTCTCCATCCACACGCCCCTCGACGCGCGCCCGGAGAGCCTCGAGAAGTTCAAGCGCAAGAAGCCCGGCGCCCAGCACGGCAACCCGCTTTACGCCGCGTGCCTGTACGATCTCGACGCCGGCGTCGGTATCCTGCTCGCGAAACTCGCGGAGCTCGGGCTGGAACGCGACACGCTCGTGGTATTCACGAGTGACAACGGCGGCACCCAGGCCTCGTCACAGGAACCCCTGCGCGGCAACAAGGGCGGCTACTACGAGGGCGGTATCCGCGAGCCCTTCATCGTGCGCTGGCCCGCGGTGACCCGGCCCGGCAGCCGCTCAGACACTCCCGTCATCAACCTCGATCTTTATCCGACGTTTCTCGCCGCCGCCGGCGCTCCCGTCCCCGCTGGCAAGGTCCTCGACGGGGAATCGCTGCTGCCGCTGCTGCGCGGCGACGGCGCACTCCGACGCCGCGCGATCTACTGGCACTTCCCGGGTTACCTCAACCAGCCCGTGATCCGCGGCCGCGACATCGACATGCGCGACGGTTTCCGCACCCGGCCGGTGACGGTCATGAACGAGGGCGGCTGGAAATTGCACCTTTTCCACGAGGAGTGGCGGCTCGACGGCGGGCGCGACCGGCTCGACTCCAACCGCGCGGTCGAGATCTACGACCTGACCACCGATCTCGGCGAGCGCCACGACCTCGCGCGCAGCAATCCGGCCAAGCGCGACGAGATGCTCGGCCGGATGCTCGCGTGGATCAACGACACCGGCGCGCTGATTCCCGCGGAGCGCAATCCACGCTACACCCCGCCCGCCCCCGGCGCCGCGCCGGCCAAGGCCGGCAAGAAGGCCAAGTCTGACTGATACCCACCCGCCATGAACCACCGCCTGCTGATTACTCTCGCCCTGCTGAGCCCGCTGGCCGCCCTCGCCGCCCCCGCGCGCCCGCCGAACCTCATCTGGATCATGGCCGACGACCTCGGCTACGGCGACCTCGGGTCCTACGGCCAGAAAGTCATTTCCACCCCCCACCTCGACCGGATGGCGCAGGAGGGGCTGCGCTTCACCCAGTTCTATGCGGGTGCGACCGTCTGCGCCCCTTCCCGGAGCGTGCTGATGACCGGCCGCCACCACGGGCGCACGCGCGTGCGCGGCAACGCCGGCACAGTCAACCCGGCCGCCCAAGCCCTGCGCGAGGGCGACACGACGGTCGCCGGCGCGCTGCAGGCCGCCGGTTACGCCACGGCACTCATCGGCAAATGGGGCCTCGGGGACGTGGGCGCCGCCGCCGGTGGTCTGCCCCGCCGCCATGGGTTCGGTTACTTCTTCGGCTTCCTCAACCAGACTCACGCGCACAACCACTTCCCCGACTTCCTGTGGCGCAACGAGGACCGCATCTCCCTCCCCAACAAGGTCACGCCCGTGGGGTCCGTCCCCGGCGCCGGTTACGCCACGGATGCGGTACTGTTCGCCGATGATCTGTTCACCGACGAGGCCCTGAAGTTCGTGTCCAACCACCAGCAACGGCCGTTCTTCCTCTACTGGAGCATGATCATCCCGCATGCCAACAACGAGCGCACCCGCGAGCTTAAGAACGGCGCGCACGTGCCCGACTTCGGACCCTACGCGGCCAAAGACTGGTCCGAACAGGACAAAGGTCAGGCGGCGATGATATCCCGCATGGACGGCTATGTCGGCCGTATGCTCGCGCATCTCCGGCAACTCGGCCTCGCCGAGAACACCCTCGTGATCTTCACCAGCGACAACGGTCCACACAACGAGAGCAACCACGACCTGTCCCGGTTCCAGCCCTCGGGTCCGTTCAACGGCACCAAGCGCAGCCTCACCGACGGCGGCATACGCGTGCCCGCGATCGCCTGGTGGCCGGGCACCGTCAAACCGGGCGCCATAAGCGGCCATGTCGCGTACTTTGGCGACTGGTTCGCGACCGCGACGGAACTGGCCGGCGTCGCCGCTCCGACCGGACTCGACTCCATCAGCTTCGCGCCGACCCTCCGCGGCGCTGCGCGTCAAGCGGCGCACGAGTTTCTTTACTGGGAGTTCCACGAGCGCGGCTTCACCCAAGCCGCCCTCTACCAGAGTCGCTGGAAGGGCATCCGTGAGCGCTCACGCTCCGCCCCTGTCGCCCTTTACGACCTTCAGAATGACATCGCGGAAAAGGAGAATGTAGCCGCCCGGCACCCCGAGATCGCCGCCCGCATCGACGCCTACCTGAAGACCGCCCGCTCGGAATCCGCGGATTGGACTCCCCGCGACGAGACGCCGGGCAAGAACGCGAAGAAATAGCGGGCCGGCACCGGAGAGACCGTTCACAGAACGGCAGAAGAGCCCATGGAGCACCGTGCTCGGAACTGCAAATCCGGGAGGTCATTCCGTGATTTCCGCGGGCCATCCTCCGTTCAGCCGCCGGGGATCCGTTGCGATCGCCGGGAGGTGGTGCGAATGCCGGGAGTCGAACCCGGATCAATGGCTTCGGAGGCCACTACACTATCCATTGTGCTACACTCGCAACGACCGAAGCGCATGAAGCGCCGGCCCGCTGGGAGCGTCAAGCCCGCGGTGGGTTTCGGCGGCTGGGCGGAAAAAACCCTTCCCCATGTGAGACGGTAGAGGCCGGAACGACGGAGCCGGCCAACTGCATCGTTGCCTCCCAGGTGGGCGCATGGCACGGTCGCGGCTTATGTCAGCCGAGCCCACCGCGAACGCCGCGCCGGAAGCCCCACCTGCCCCGAGCGACTTCATCCGCGATATCGTCGCCCGCGACGTCGCCGAGAAACGCCACGCGCGGATCGTCACGCGGTTCCCGCCCGAGCCCAACGGCTACCTCCACCTCGGCCACGCCAAGTCGATCTGCCTTAACTTCGGCATCGCGCGCGAGAACCACGGCGTCTGCCACCTGCGTTTCGACGACACCAACCCGGTCAAGGAGGACTCCGAATACGTGGAGTCGATCACCCGGGACGTCCGCTGGCTGATCGAGGGCTGGGCGGACCATTGCCTCGGTTTCAAACCCAAGGGCGCCGCGCCCGCCGCCGGCACGGTCAACGGCAGGCCCGATTTCCATCTCGCCGCCTCGGCGCCGGGAGCCGACGCCGAGCCGTTCTTCGCCAGCGATTACTTCGAGCAGATCCACGGCTACGCGGTGGAGCTGATCAAGCGCGGCAAGGCCTACGTGTGCGACCTCTCGCCGCAAGAGACCGAAGCCTACCGCGGCGCGCCCGACCACCCCGGCAAGGACTCGCCCTTTCGCCAACGCAGCGTGGAGGAAAACCTGGCCCGGTTCGCGCGTATGCGCGCGGGCGACTTTCCCGACGGTGCATGCAGCCTGCGGGCGAAGATCGACATGGCTTCGCCCAACATCTGGCTGCGCGATCCCCTGCTCTACCGGATCCGCCACACGGCGCACCATCACGCCGGCCAGAAGTGGTGCATCTATCCGCTGTACGATTTCGCCCACTGCCTGAGCGATTACCTCGAGGGTATCACGCACAGCGTCTGCACGCTAGAGTTCGAGGTGCACCGCCCACTCTACGAATGGATTTTGCAGAGCCTCGAGCTGCCGCGGACCCTTCCCCACCAGTACGAATTCGCGAAGCTCAACATCAGCTACATGGTGTTCAGCAAGCGCCGTCTGCTGCAGTTGGTGAACGACGGCGCCGTCGCGGGCTGGGACGACCCCCGCCTGCCGACGCTCGCCGGCGCCCGCCGCCGGGGCGTACCCGCCGCCGCGATCCGGCGCCTGGCCGCCACCGTGGGTGTCACCAAGTATGAAAGCGTGACCGATGTCGCGCTGTTCGAGCACGCCGTCCGCGAGGAGCTGAACGCCGCGGCCACGCGCCGTCTCGCGGTGCTCCATACCGTCAAGGTCGTGCTCACGAACATCGCCCCCGGGGACGCGGTGACTTGCCGCGCGGTCGACAACCCGCAGGACCCATCACCCCGCGCCCGCGAGATCGCGCTCACCCGCGAGGTTTACATCGAGCAGGATGACTTCGCCGAGGTGCCGCCGCCGAAATACTTCCGCTTGAAGCCCGGCGGCGAGGTGCGGCTGAAGTACGCCTGCATCATCCGCTGCGACGAGGTCGTGAAGGACGCCGGCGGCCACGTGACCGAGCTCCGGTGCACCGCCGACCTCGCGACCCGCGCGGGTCATCCCGACGCCGACCGCAAGGTTAAGGGAACCATCCATTGGGTGAGCGCCGATCGCAGCATCGAGGCCGAAGTGAGGTTGTACGACCGGCTGTTCACCGTACCCGAGCCCGGCGCCACGGATGATTTCCAACGCCACCTGAACCCACGCTCGCTCGAGTCCGTGCGCGCCCGCCTTGAGCCCTCGCTTGCCGCCGCCCGGCCGGGCGAGCCGTTTCAATTCGAGCGCCTCGGTTACTTCACGCCTGATGCCAAGGACAGCCGTCCCGGTGCGCTCGTCTTCAACCGCACCATCACCCTGAAGGACACCTGGGCGAAGCCCGCCGGCAAGGGCTAAGCCGCGAGTACGTTCACCCCATGGAAATCGGACTGCTGCTCTATCCCAAGGTCACCCAGCTCGACCTCACGGCGCCGTTCGAGGTGTTCGCGCGCATCCCGGGAGCGAAGGTTCACCTCATTTGGAAGTTCCTCGATCCGGTCGACAGCGACCGCGGGCTGCGGCTGCAACCGACGATGACATTCACGGATTGCCCGCCGCTCGACGTCCTGTGCGTCCCGGGTGGTCCGGGCCAGGTCGACCTGATGGATGATTTCGAGGTGCTGGGTTTTCTGCGCGACCAAGCGGCCAAGGCGAAGTGGATCACGTCGGTTTGCACCGGTTCGCTGCTGCTCGGAGCGGCCGGCCTGCTCAAGGGTTACCAGGCAACCTGCCATTGGGCGTCGCGCGACCAACTCAGCCTGTTCGGTGCGGAACCGCAGGACTCGCGCGTCGTCGTGGACCGCAATCGCATCACGGGCGCGGGTGTGACGGCCGGGCTGGATTTCGCGCTCCAGGTGGTGGCGCAGACCGTCGACGAACGAACCGCGCAGACGATCCAGCTCGCGCTGGAGTACGAGCCCAGCCCTCCCTTTTGGAGCGGCACGCCGCATCATGCCCCCGCAGAGGTCGTAACCGAGTCGCGTGAACGCATGGCCTCCTTCATGGAGCGCCGGCTGGACGCGAGCAAACGCGCCGCCGCGGAACTCGATGCCGGACCAAAGGCGACGCCGAAGCCCGAGGAGCCGTGGCTGGAGTGACTCTACGGAAAATCCTGTGAAGCAAAGCATCGTCACCCTCGACATGGAGGGCGTCCTCACGCCCGAGATCTGGATCGCCGTCGCCGAGCGCACCGGCATCCCGGAGCTGCGGCGCACCACCCGCGAGGAACCGGACTACGACAAGCTGATGAATTACCGCATCGGCATCATGGACCGGCACGGGGTGACGCTCTCGCGGATCCAGGAAGTGATCGGCGGCTTGGAGCCGTTGCCCGGCGCGCTCGACTTTCTCGCGGAGCTGCGCCGTCGCACGCAGGTGATCATTCTCTCCGACACCTTCGAGCAGTTCGCGCAGCCGCTCATGCGCCGCATGGGTTGGCCCACCCTGCTTTGCCATCGGTTAGTGGTGGAGAACGACCGGATCGCGGGCTACCGCCTGCGACTGCCTGATCAGAAGCGGCGCGCGGTCGAAGCGCTGCAGGCCCTGAACTACCGCGTGATCGCGGCCGGAGACTCCTACAACGACACCACGATGCTTGGTCAGGCCGACCACGGATTCCTGTTCCACGCGCCGGAGAACGTCGTGCGTGAGTTCCCGCGGTTCCCCGCCCTCGAGCGTTACGACGAGTTGCTGCAGCGCATCACCGGCTGCTTGTAAGATCCGGAGCGGTCGCTGCCGGGTTCCGATACCGGAAAAGAGTGAGGGCCGCCTACCCCTAGGCGGCCCTCGCACCTAACACCAAGCAAACCATTGAACTACCAAGAGGTAGACGCCCCCGGTCCTCGAACGTTCAAAAGCCGCGAAGTTTTTCGAAAAAAACCGCGGGGCGCCGTCGGAACGAAAGCTTAATGTATTCTTAAATACCTATCCACCAGTTTTTTGCATACCTTTACCCATGAAAAACCCCGCCAAAATAATCATCGTGACGTTCCTCTCTTCGCTCGGGTGCGCGGCCGACTTCGAGGCGACCCAACCGGCGGAATTCGCCCGCTGTATCCCGGCGGAGGCCAGAGTGACTAAACTCGCCGGCGGCTTCGGCTTCACCGAGGGACCCGCCTGGATCAAGGAGGGCGGCTACCTCATTTTCAGTGACATCCCGCGCGACGAGATCCGGAAATGGAGCTCATCGGGCGGTGTCGCGACCTTCCGCGCGCCAAGCCGCAACACCAACGGCAACACCATCGACCTCGAGGGCCGAATTCTTAGCTGCGAGCACAGTGGTCGCCGCGTCGCGCGTCTGGAAAAGGACGGCACTTTGCGGACCCTCGTCGACTCCTTCGAGGGCCGAAAGCTCAACTCCCCGAACGACGTCGTCGTGAAATCCGACGGTACCCTCTGGTTCACCGATCCCGAGTACGGCCTGAAGACCGATCCCGCCACAAAACAAAAGGTGGGCAAGGAACAGCCAGGTAACTTTGTCTACCGCCACGATCCGCGCACCGGCCGCACCACGGCGATCGCCCGCGATTTTGACCAGCCCAACGGCCTGGCCTTCTCACCCGACGAGCGGAAGCTCTACGTCGCCGATTCCGGAAAACCCCGCCATATCCGAGCGCTGGAGATCGCCGCCGACGGCACGGTCTCCGGCGGCGCGGTGTTCTGCACCCTGGACAAAGGTGCGCCCGACGGCATCCGCGTGGACACCGCCGGCCGGGTTTGGACGAGCAGCGGCGACGGCGTGCAGATTTTCGGACCAGACGGAAAACGCATCGGCCGGATTATCCTCCCTGAGGCGGCGGCCAACCTCTGCTTCGGCGGGCCCGACGGCCGCACGCTGTTCATGACGGCACGCACCTCGCTCTACGCCGTCCCGACGGCAGTCGCCGGGGCGAGCCGGTGAGGGGTCAGATGGGGCGATTGACAAGTCCCCGCGCTGCTACATTTTTGTAGCACAATGAAAACCGCGACTGTTCGCGACCTTCGCAACCACTACACGCGCCTGCTCGGCTGGATCGAGGCGGGCGAGGAGGTGGCGGTGAGCCGGCGAGGCCGGGTGATCGCCCGGCTAGTGCCCGAGCCCGCCAAGCAGTCGGGCCGCGTGGATTGGCGGCAGAGCGCAGCGCAACGCATGAACAAGTCGGCCCTGCCGCGCTTGAACGCCGCAGACGCCGCGGCGCTGCTAGCCGAAAGCCAGGGCGGTCGCTAAGAGTCCCGTGGTCTGTTGCGACACCAGCTTCCTATTCTCGCTCTACGGGCGGGATGCGCACACCGACCGCGCGCTGGCGTTAGTGACGAAACTTTCCGCCCCTCTGACGCTCACGCCACTGAACGATTACGAGCTGCGAAATGCCGTTAGCTTCGGCGTTTTCCGAAAAGTTCTCCAGGCGACGGCCGGAGCGGAGATCCTGGCCGCCTTTGACTCCGACCTCGCGAGCGGCCGCCTGCTACTGGACCAGACCAATCTGACCTCGGTCGTGAACGAGGCGAAGCGGTTATCGGCCGCCCACACCGCGGTCGCCGGCCACCGCTCCTTCGATATCCTCCACGTGGCGGCCGCCTCTCATCTCAGCGCGAAGGTCTTCCTCTCTTTCGATGCCAACCAGCGGTCCCTGGCCCAGGCAGCCGGGCTGAAAACGATGCCGTAGCCGCGGCAGTGACCGGCGCCAGCGTCGCGCCGCTAAAGGAGATCGGCGGCCAGTTCGGCGAGACGCGAGCGTTCGCCCTTGGTGAGCTTCACGTGGGCCGCGATCGACTGGCCCTTCAGGCGGTTGTGGCAATAGACGAGACCGTTGCTGCGCGAGTCGACGTAGGGGTTGTCGATCTGCGCGGGATCGCCGATCAGCACGATCTTTGAACCCTCGCTGATGCGCGTGATAACGGTCTTCACCTCGTGCGGCGTGAGCTGTTGCGCCTCGTCGAGGATAAAGAACCGCCGCGCGATGGAACGCCCCCGGATGAAGGCCAGCGCCTCGATCTCCACCATACCGCTGCGCAGCAGACGCTCGTAGGGTTTGACCACCGGACCGTTTCCGCCGCCCGACGATGAGGCGTGCGCGGGCTGGGGCGAGGCCATCGACGACAGGAAATGCGCATCGTGCTTCTTGTGCTTCTTCTTCGCTACCTTCTTCGCGGCGAACTGGGGGTCCTTCGGGGGCTTGGAGGGGATCAGTACCTCCAGCGCGTCGTGGTAGGGTTGCAGCCACGGCTTCATCTTCTCCTCGAGTGAGCCAGGCAGGAATCCGATGTCCTTGCCCAACGCGATCACCGGCCGGGAAATCGAAACCCCGTCGTAGCGCGATTGGTCTTCGTGCGTCTGGTGCAGCGCGCAGGCGGTCGAGAGCAGGGTCTTGCCCGTGCCGGCCTTCCCGAAGCACGTGACGATCGCGATGCCGTCATCGAGCAAAGCGTCCATGAAGAACTGCTGCTCCAGATTGCGCGCGCGGATCGGGATACCGCCCGGCGCCTTCACGAAATCCGGCAGCCGCAGGCGCCGCACCGAGCCGTCGCCGCTGTAGCGCGCCGGCATTGTCTTGCCCTCGTCGGAACGCAGCAGGACGTACTCATTTAGGTAGAGGGCCTTCGCCGCCTCCTTCCCGAGTTCGAAGGCTCCCTCCGAGCAGAAGCGCTGCAACTCGTAGATCGTGACCGGAATCTCGCGATAGCTCGACTCATCGTCGGCCGCCGGAACCTTGTCGTTGAGGTAATCCTCCGACTCAAGGCCAACCGCCCGTGCCTTGAGCTGCACGTTCACGTCCTTCGTCACGAGGATCGTCGGCGGCGGATAGCTCTCCTGCACGAACAGCGCGGCGGCGATGATGCGGTTATCCTTCTTCGAAAGATCGGGCAGCACCGCCCGCAGCCGGTCGAGTGCCGGGGAACGGGCCGAGGGATCGGCGAGGTAGGGGTTGATGATGATCGAAAGCGTGCCGCCGTTCTCAAGCTCCACGCCCTCGTGCATCGAACGGGTGTCGGGGAGCAACTCCTGCAGGATGCGGTGGACGCGGCGGGCGTTGCGTCCCCGCTCGGTCGACTGCTCGGCCTTGATGGCATCGAGCTCCTCGAGCACTTCCACGGGAATCGCCAGGTTGTTGTCCTCAAACTTGAAGACGCACTGCGGGTCGTGGAGGAGGACATTCGTGTCTAGCACGAAGGTCTTAACCTTGGCCGATACTTTCAACCGCGAGAGGGGGGCCTTCGCCCCACGGTGGGTTTCCATCGGTGGTTTGTGGGTAACCTGTGAACAACTGAGGGCGGACCGCCGTGGTTGTCCATTCCGGATTTCGACCGTCACCGGATCGTGACTCCCGGCGCCCGCGCTTGAATCCGCATCGCCGCGCGCCGAGTCTCCACCCGCGCATGCACCTGGACCCGATCAAGGCCGAGCTCCTCGCCTCCTACCGCAGCCTGGGCGGCATCAACCACGTCGACGGCGTGAACCTGCCCTCGCAGGAGTCGGTGAACCAGCTCGCGGCCGACTGCATGCACCTGCTGTTCCCGGGGTACTTCGAGGAGTCGGCGCCCACCGAGGAGAGTCTGCCCCTTCTGGTCGACGGTCTCCTCGCCCGGATCGACCGCCGGCTCCTCGCGGAGGTCGAGAAGTGCCTGCGGTTTGCCCGGACCGCGGACGCCCCGAGCCGGTCCCGCGAGGTGACGACCGCTTTCCTCCGTCAGTTCCCGGGCGTGCGCGCGCTGGCGAAGACCGACGTCGACGCCGCCTACGCCGGCGATCCCGCGGCGCGCAGCGTGGAGGAGATCATCCTCGCCTACCCGTGCGTGCTGGTGATCTCGCTCCAGCGGCTCGCCCATGTGCTCTACCACCTCGGTGTGCCCCTCCTGCCACGCATGCTCACCGAGTACGGTCACGAGCGCACTGGTTGCGACATCCACCCCGGTGCCCGGCTGGGAACCCATTTCTTCATCGACCATGCGACCGGCGTCGTCATCGGCGAGACCGCCACCGTCGGCTCCCACGTGAAACTCTACCAGGGCGTCACGCTCGGCGCGAAGTCCTTCGACCTCGATCCCGCGGGAAACCCGGTGAAGGGCGTGAAACGCCACCCCGACATCGGCGATCACGTCACCATTTACGCCCACGCGACGATCCTCGGCGGCGACACCCGCGTCGGAGGCCACTCCATCATCGGATCCAACGTGTGGCTGATGCGATCGGTCCCGGAGCGCTCGGTGGCCTACTTCAAGGGTGACAACCTCGTGGTGAGGTCGCGCGCGGCGGACGACTCGCTGGTGGGCCGCGGCCCCGGACCGGAGCATCCGCACGACTGCGGCCTATGAGCCACCCCGACGCGACCGGCTGGAAGGTGCGGCGCATCTTCATTTCCCCGGGGCACAACTTCTTCGGCCGACACGGCAAGCCCGCGGGTAACCACCCAACGGTCGAGGCCGACTCCGTGGAATGCGTGGCGGGCCGCGGACTGCGCGGAGACCGCTTTTTCGGCTACCGGCCCGATTATCGCGGGCAGGTGACGTTCTTCGCCGAGGAAACGCTCGAGGATCTCCGGCGTGAGCTGGGCCTGCGCGACGCCTCCCCGGGGGCGCTCCGTCGCAATGTCATCACCGCCGGCGCGGAACTGAACAACTGGATCGGCCGGCGTTTCACGCTGCAGGGCGTGGAGTTCGAAGGGGTCGAGGAATGCCGGCCCTGTTATTGGATGAACGACGCCCTCGGCCCGGGTGCCGAGGCCTGGCTGCGCTCACGAGGTGGACTGCGGTGCCGGGTGCTGAGCGACGGCTGGCTGCGGCGCGATCCGGCCGGCAGCCCCGCTCAGATGTAGTACATCGTGTCGGGCTCGCGGGACGCGATCTGGTCAAACGTGACCGCGCGCGCCTTCGCCTCGATATCCGCGGCGATTTCCGTCCAAACCTGCCGCATACGGCGCCCGCTCCGGCCGGAGTGGTTGCCGCTGAGCTGGAGGCAATGCCCGTCGACCGCGATGAGCACATCCAGGACGGAGATCTCCTCCGGCGGCCGGGCGAGGGTGTAGCCGCCGCGGCTACCCCGCCGGCTGCGGATCAGTCCGTGGTTGCGCAGCTTGAGCAGGATCTGACCGAGAAAATTGGCGGGGACCGCCTCGATCTCGGCGAGGTGCTCGATGCGCGCCAGCTCGCCGCTCCCGTGCAGGCGCGACAACTCCGCCATCACCCGGCAAGCGTAGTCGACCTGTACGGATACCTTCACCGCGGATCAGATGGCATACTCGGCGCCCTCAGGTCGAACAAACTCCCGCGGCTCGCCGCACAGCCCGGCGGCGACCGTGGCGTTGGTACCCGGCTCGATCAGGATGAACGAACCGGTGAGGCGGTTGCGGGTATAGGCGTCGAAGAACAGCGGCTGCGCGGTACGCAGCCGGATCTCGCCGATGTCGTTCATCGCGAGCGCGGACGGCGCCGAGGCCGGTTCCAAAGTCGCGAGATCTAGGCGGCTCAACAGCTCGGGCACGACCACCGGCACAGTTTGAGCAGTGTGCTTGAGCAGAAACCTCCGACCGGCCTGCAGCACCCGCGGGTGCATCCAGCACACGCGAGCGGTGAGGTCGCAACCGGCGCCCGGCGGCTGGTCACGGCCGACCACCATGCCACCGCGGCCGAGATCGACATCGTGTTCCAGCACCACCGTGACCGACTGCGGGCAGAAGGCCTCCTCGACGGAGCCGTCGTAGGTCCAGATCTCCTTCACCCTCGTGATAACACCGGAGGGCAGCGTCACGACCTCTTGCCCGCGATGCAAAACCCCGCCGGCGATCTGACCACTGTAACCGCGGAAATCGTGCCACGCGGCGTCGCGGGGACGGTTGGGACGGTTGACCCACTGCACCGGCAGTCGCAGGCCGCCGAGGTTCCAGTCGCTCGCCACGTGCACCGTCTCAAGGTGACCGAGCAGGGTGGGGCCGCGGTACCAAGGGGTGTGCGGCGATGCATCGACGACGTTGTCCCCGTTGAGGGCACTCATCGGGATAAAGGTGACGTCCTGGATGCCGAGACGAGGAAGAAACTCCTCGAACTGCGCGCGGATTTCGCGGAAGCGCTCCTCGCTCCAGCCGACGAGATCCATCTTGTTCACGGCCACCACGAGGTGCGGGATGCGTAGAAGCGCGGCGATCGCCGTGTGACGGCGGCTTTGCTCGATGACGCCGGCGCGGGCGTCGACCAGCACGATGGAGAGGTTCGCCGTCGAGGCGCCCGTGACCATGTTGCGCGTGTACTGCACGTGGCCCGGGGTGTCGGCGATGATGAACTTGCGCCGCGGCGTCGCGAAGTAGCGGTAGGCCACATCGATCGTGATGCCTTGCTCGCGCTCCGCGCGTAGGCCGTCGGTGAGGTTGGCGAGGTTGATACCTCCGCCGCCGGTGAGGTCGGCGGACCGCTCCAGCGCCTCGATCTGATCCTCCATGAGCGACTTGGAGTCGTACAGGAGACGGCCGATGAGGGTGGATTTTCCGTCGTCGACGCTGCCGCACGTGTTGAAGCGCAGGATGTCGACCGGTGGCGGCCGTGCGGTGACGGGCGCGGGATTTTTTTGGGTGTCCACGGTGGAAACGCGCGCGGGCTCAGAAATAACCGGCCTTCTTCCGGTCCTCCATCGCGGCCTCGGAGGCGCGGTCGTCGGCCCGGGAACCGCGCTCGGTCACACGCGCGGCGGCGATCTCGGCGATGATGTCGTCGACGGTCGCGGCGCGCGACTCGACGCACCCGGTGCTGATGATGTCCCCGATCGTCCGCACCCGCACGACCAGATCCCGGACCTCCTCGGCGGGGCGCGGCGGCACAAGATCGTTGACCGGCAGCCACTGCCCGCCGCGCCGCACGCAGCGCCGTGCATGGCTGAAGTAGATGGAGGGAACCTCGAGGCGCTCGCGGCGGATGTACTCCCACACGTCGAGCTCCGTCCAATTGCTCAACGGGAACACCCGCATGTTCTCCGCGGGGTTGAGGCGCGCGTTGTAGAGATTCCAGATCTCCGGCCGCTGGTTCTTCGGGTCCCATTGGCCGAACGCGTCGCGGAAACTGAAGAAGCGCTCCTTCGCGCGGGCCTTCTCCTCGTCGCGGCGCGCTCCGCCGATGCAGCAGTCGAAACGGAACTCCTCGATCGCGGCGAGGAGCGCGGGGATCTGCAGGCGGTTGCGGCTCACCTCGCCGGGCGCGGGCAGGGCGATCCCGCGCGCGATCGCGTCCTCCACTGTGCGTACGATCAGCCGGGCGCAGAGCTGCGCGGCCCGCCGGTCACGGAACTCGTTCAGTTCCGGAAAATGATGCCCGGTGTCGACGTTGAGCAGCGGCAGCGGCAACTCGGAGGGACGGAAGGCCTTCTCCGCGAGGCGCAGCAGGCAGATCGAGTCCTTGCCACCCGAGAAAAGCAGCGCGGGACGCTCAAACTCCCCGGCGACCTCGCGCAGGATGTGGATGGCCTCGGTCTCGAGGTGTTGCAGGTGGTCGAGGTGGTAGCTCGGCATGGAAATCATCACCAACCGCTCAGACCGGAACCGCTCTGGCACCCCAGGCGGCGTGCAAACCGCATTCCCGTTTCTCGTCGGCCTTCGCGGGGTCGAAGTAATCCCACTCGTTCGGCAGGTCGTGCGCGGCGAGATAGGCGTCCATCTCCGCGTCGCTCGCATGGAAGAACGGGCTGACCTTGAGGGTGCCGAAGTTGAGGTCGTGGGAGACGACGTCGAGACCCGCGCGGCCCGGGTTCTGCACACGACGGAGCGCGGTGAACCAGACCGTGGGGGCGAGTTCACGCATGCCGCGTTGAAAAGGCTCAATCTTCATGCGGGCACTGAACCGGCGGAGCGCCCCCTCGTCGTCGGTCGACGGCACCGGACCCTCGATCGCGTCGCGGTGGGCCGCGGTGAGGCGCGGCAGGTAGGACTTCAGGTTCAGGCCTAGCTTTTGCCGCAAGTCCTCCGCGTGGCGGTAGGTGGCGGGGCGGTTGTAACCATGATCGACCCACAAAACGGGGATATCGGGCTTTTCCCGGACCACCACGTGGAGCAGGGCCGCCTCGTAAGGGCGGAAATTGGTCGAAACGATCGCCCGGGCACCGGCCCGACGCAGCGCCCAACCCACGATCTCCGTCGGGGACAGGCTATGGAGTTGGAAGTTCAGAACCTGAAGTTCGGCCGGAGTGGGGACAGGCAATGAAGTTGGAGGCGGCTGGAAATCGGCGCACTGGGACATGAAAGACGATCGGCTGCGAAATTTGTTGTTGAGGCTTTAGCGGGAATCCTGACAAATCATGCAATCATTACTGAAGATTTAATTTCAGGTACCAGCACCGCCCGGCGCAAGATATTTTAGTTCTTTAGTTTTTTACTTTTTATGAATTTCAAAGTACCGTTTACCAAAGACTCAGAGAATATCCGTCCTGGTTTAATTATTCGCCCGCTCACGCCTTCAAACGGCCGGATTGGTCGTATATTTCTCGTGGGGGCGGGCCCCGGAGCAGCCGACTTGCTGACGATTCGCGCCGTGCGGCTGATTCAGTCAGCGACGGTAATCGCCCACGATCACTTGGTCTCGCCCGAGATACTCGATCTCGCGCCAGCTTCAGCTCGACGTGTCTACGTTGGAAAGCAGGGAGGCGGTTTTTGCAGCCCCCAACGGGAGATCGAGTCCCTCCTGATCACCGAGGCGCTGGCCGGCAACGACGTGGTACGCCTGAAGGGCGGCGATCCGTTCATTTTCGGCCGTGGCGGCGAGGAGGCGGAGGCGCTCGCCGAGGCCGGTATCGGGTTTGAAGTCGTGCCGGGGGTCACCGCCGGTCTCGCCGCGGCCGCGGCAACCCTCACTCCCCTGACCCAGCGGGGGGTCGCCTCCGCGGTGGTCTTTCTCACCGGCCATGAGGACCCGACGAAAACGGAGGGCGCGATCCGCTGGGAGGACTTCGGCCGTCTCGGGGCGACACTGTGCGTCTACATGGGAATGAAGAACCTCGAAACGATCCTGCGCCGCCTTCAGGCGGGAGGCCTTTCCGGGGATACACCAGCCGCCGTCATCCAAAACGCCACCACCCCGCGCCAAACCCAATTCGTCTCCACCGCCGGCCGTCTCGCGCTGGAATCGGAACGCGCGGGGTTCGGTGCACCCGCCATCGTGATCATCGGCGAAGCGGTCCGCACCCCGGCCCGGCTGGCGTCTCTCACCGCGCAAGCCGTCGAACGCGACCTGCCGGTTCTGTCCTGATGATCATCGCGCTGATCGACAATGGTTCGCTGGAGGCTGCGGCCCACCTGCGGCTCCGCGCGCTTGCACTCGCGCTTTCAGATCAAACCGGCGTGAACATCCATCCGGTCTCCTGGAAACACAGCGACCGCGTGCCGGCCGCCGCCCTCGGGGACCGTCCCGGCGAGACCCTCACTCCGTTCGTCCGCCGCCACGTGGACGACGGCGCGCATTCCTTCCTCTTCGTTCCTTTCTTCATCAGCCCGCAGGGAGCGATCGGATCCGCGCTGCGGCGGGATCTGGAGTTGCTGCAGGCGGAGTCAGGGGGATTCGACCTCAATTTCACCCCAGGCCTCGCCGAGAGCGGCGCGCTGGCATCGATCATCGCCGATCGCGTGCGCCAAACCTCCCCCGCCACCGCTTCCGATGCACCGATCGTGCTCGTGGATCACGGCGGGCCCTCCTCGTCTTCGGCCGGACTCCGGGATCGGGTGGCCGCCGATGCGGCGGCTCTTCTGCGCCGGTCCGTCCATCCCTGTTCGATGGAGGGCGAGCACCCTCCCCTGCTCGAGCATCTGCTCGCGAACCCGGGTTTCGCCGACCGCGACGTCATCGTGGCGCAACTGTTTCTATCCCCGGGACGCCACGCGGGCCCCGGCGGCGACATCGAGGAGATCTGTCGTTCCTCGCCGGCCCGTTGCCACCGCACCGCGCTGGTGGGCGACCACCCCAAAGTGACCGCGATTCTTTCCGCCGCCATCCGGCGGTCGCTCTCCTCCGCCACCGACTGATTCTTCTATTTCATGTCATTCGAATCCTCCACCGCCAAGCCGCCCCACAAGAACGAGCACCTCAAGGCCTCCAGCGATTTCCTGCGCGGAAACATCCTGCGCGACCTCGCCGACCACAGCACCGGCGGCATCACGGAGGAGAGCGCGCAACTCACCAAATTCCACGGCATTTACGCCCAGGACGACCGCGACCTGCGCAACGAGCGCCGCCGCGAGGGCAAGGAGAAGGCCTTTTCGTTCATGGCCCGCGTCCGCGTCCCGGGCGGCGTCTGCAGCCCGGGGCAATGGCTGGCGCTCGATGCCCTCGCCGACACCTACGCCAACCGCACGCTCAAGCTCACCACCCGGCAGGCCTTCCAGTTCCACGGCGTCCTGAAGGGCGACCTCTGGCGGACGATCAACGGCATCAACCGCGCGCTCCTCGACACCATCGCCGCGTGCGGGGACGTGAACCGCAACGTGATGTGCAACCCCAACCCAGCGCAGTCGGCCCTGCACGCCGAGGTCTACGCCACCGCGCGTGCGATCAGCGAGCGCCTCCTGCCCCGCTCCCGCGCCTACCACGAGCTGTGGGTCGGCGAGGAAATCGTGGGCGGCGGCGAGCCGGAGTCGGAACCGATCTACGGAGCCACCTACCTGCCGCGGAAATTCAAGATCGGCATCGCGGTGCCGCCGAGCAACGACGTCGACGTCTTCTCGCAGGACCTCGGCTACATCGCGGTGACCGACGCCGCCGGACGTCTCGCCGGCTTCAACGTCACCGTCGGCGGCGGCCTCGGCATGTCGCACAATCAGATCGAGACCTACCCGCGGATCGGGGACGTGCTCGGCTTCTGCACGCCGGACCAAGCGGTCGCCGTGGCTGAGCAGGTCGTCACCGTGCAGCGAGACTTCGGTGACCGCACCGATCGCAAGCACGCCCGCCTCAAGTACACGATCGCCGACCGCGGTGTGGCCTGGTTTCGAGGCGAGGTGGAGAAACGCCTCGGCTTTGCCCTCGGCGAGCCCCGGCCGTTCGCGTTCACCTCCAATGGCGACCGCTACGGATGGACGGAGAGCCACGACGGCCGCTCCCATTTCACGCTCTTCATCCAAAGCGGACGCGTGAAGGACGAACCGGGCTACTCGCTGCGCTCCGCCCTCCGCGAAATCGCCCTCGTGCACCAAGGCGACTTCCGCCTCACCGCGAACCAGAACCTCATCATCGCGAACGTTTCGCCCGGCGACCGTCCGCGCATCGATGCGCTCCTCCGCCGTCACCGGCTCGACACCGCGAACGAGGCCTCTGGCCTGAAGCTCAACGCCCTCTCCTGCGTGGCGTTGCCGACCTGCGGCCTCGCCCTCGCCGAAAGCGAACGCTACCTGCCCGAAATCGTCGCCGAGCTGGAGCGCGAGTTCGCCGCGGCGGGCCTCGCGAGGGATGCCGTCACCCTCCGCGTCACCGGTTGCCCCAACGGCTGCGGTCGTCCCTTCCTCTCGGAGATCGGCCTGGTCGGGAAATCCCCGGGCAAGTACAACCTCTACCTCGGAGCGGCTTTCGACGGCTCGCGGCTCAACACCCTCTATCGCGCCAACGTGGTCGACTCCGAGATCGCGGGACTCCTGCGACCGATCATCCAACGTTACGCCGCCGAGCGGAACCCGGGGGAGCATTTCGGGGACTTCACGGTGCGCGCGGGGTACGTGACGCCGACGGGAACACCCCGGGATTTCCACGAGGCCAAAGCCTCCGCCTGAGCCAGGTTGGAGGGACTTTTTTCAAACCGGAAAAAAGAGGGCGGACCGCCTACCCCTAAGCGGTCCGCCCATTGCTTTCTTACTTACCCCAATTCTCCACCGCTAAGCGGAGGAGAAAGTCTGTATGTACTAAGAAACCACAGGCGCCGGAAAGTTCCAGTGGCCCACCCACTTTTTTGGAGATTTTTCGGGCGGCATGGGCGACTGCAGCGGAAAAAAGAGGCGAACGAACAACCTGAACGAAGCGTCCGAGGCATCAGCCGCGGCTACACCAGATATAGTTTAAAAAACTACCCAGTAGCTACTTAAGAAAAAGGTCCCCTCCGATATCTCCGTCCGGAGGCTTCGACTTCGGCTTCAGACGCGGCTCCGTCCAGAGGCGTAGAAGCAACTCGGCTAGATTTCGCATGCTCGTGCGACCCAAGCCCTCGTGGACCGCCGCCTGCTTGAACGGTGCCGCCACCGCACTCCGTTCCAGATAGTAGCGCCAGAGATCCGCCTCCAGGCGCAAGGAGGCGGCATGCTCGTCCGGAAAATCCTTCAGGGCCGACCGCACTTTTTGCTGCCAATGCTGTCGTTCATCCCGCTGGGCTTGCAGGTAGTCGAAGAGGCGTTGCTCGCAGCGGTTCAGGCTCACGTCGCCACCGTGCGTCCGACTTTCTCCGAAACAACCGCAAAACCGGCGCAGGCCGGCGTTGCGTCCGCCAACGCCACCCCCCTAGCTTCCGCGCATCCACCAACCACCAACACCACCTCCCACCATGTGGCAGAAATTCACCGAACAACTCCCGGCCGTGCTCCTCACCGCCCTGCTGGTCATAGGCGGCGCCTTCTGGCTCCACCAACAGACCGTCACGCAGATGGCCGCCCGCCAGCAAACCGAGCTCGCCCCGCTCCGCGAGGCCAACGACGCGCTGAAGGCGGCGTCAGAGGAGAACCGCAAGCAGATCGAGTCCACGAACAAGCTGCTGCGCGACGCCATCGCGAAGCGCGAGGCCGACATGTTCCGCACCGATGAAGAGCTCCAAAAACTGAATACGGAGCGGATGAACGCCCTCGCCGAGGCGATCGCCAAGAAGGTGATGCCGTTCAACCCGCTGCCAAAATCCGCCGAAGAGGCCGAGCGCCAGCAGACCGAGCAGGTCGACAAGGTGTCCGGCCGCATGGCCGAGCGCATCCAACCCATCCTCGCCGAGATGGCTCGCGACCAGAACCTTACCCGCGAGTCCGTAACCCAGTACAGCCAGCGCATCTCCGACCAGATCGGCAACGTCCTCACCGCCGAGCTGGCCAGAAACCAACAGCTCAACAACAACCTCCAGCAGACCCAGGCGGTCGCGCAGGACGCCCTCAAGCTATCCCACGAGATCACGGCGCTCTACCTCAGCTCCTTCAAAGACCAGGGCATCATCACCCGCCTGCTTTCCCTGCCCGCCAACGTCGTCAAAGACGCCGCCAGCCTGAGCATCGTCACCAGCTCCGACCGCAAGAAGGTCGAGGAGCAGCTCGTCGCGAAGATGGCCGAGATCGACAAGCGCCTGCAGCAGATCCAAGCCGCCGCCCCGCAGGCCGCGTCCGCCAATCCGGCTGCTCCGGCCGCACCGGCCGCTCCGCCGGCCCCGCCGTTGAGCTCGCCGACCCGGCCCGCCCCTGGTAAGTGAGCCCTCTGTCCAGCGCCCCGGCCACGCCCCGTCGCGGCTTCCGCGCGGGGCGTTTGCTTTCAGGGCGTCGCGCCGCCAACCGGTCGAGTCACTGAAAACCAGCCCTCCCCAATTCCGTGCCTGAGGAAACACCGCCTTCGCTGCTGACCCCCGGACAACGCCGGCTGATCGGCAGCTCGCTCACCGTGCTGGCACTACTGGCCGGGGCGGCCGCCTTGGTCGCCGCCTTTCATGTTCTCGGCCGGCTGCTGGCGCACTTCTCGCACGTGCTCTGGCCGCTCGCCGCCGCCGGAGTCCTCGCGCTGATCCTGCGGCCGGTGGTCTCAGGCCTCGAACACCGTCTGCGCGGACGGCGTCTCACGGCGGTCGTGGTGCTCTACGGCTTGTTCACCCTCGCGGCCGGAGCGGTCTTTTTCGTGCTCACTCCACCGCTGGTCACCCAGCTGATCGACCTCGTGGCCTACCTTCCCACGTTGTGGCATCGGGCGGTGGAGTTCACCGGGGAACGTTACCCAGCATGGATGACGCTGCTGCAGGAACAACTCGCGCGGCCGGCGGTGCGCCAGATCGCGGAGGGCGCGGCGCCGGAGGCCAAGGCCCTCGTGGCGCAAGCCGTGCCGTCCATGCGGGCGGCACTGCAGGCCCTGGCGGGTACCGCCGCGTTCGTCACCCACCTCGCCCTCGTGCCGGTTTACCTCTTCTTCTTCCTACTTGCCCGCGACCATCCGACGCGCGGGCTGGCGGGGCAACTCACCTTCCTGCGTCCGTCAGTGCGGGAGGACGTCGTGTTCCTGGTCGACGAGTTCATCGGTATCGTCGAGGCGTTTTTCCGCGGGCAACTGCTCATTGGGCTCTGCATGGGGGTGCTGCTCGCCGCGGGCTTTTCGCTGATCGGGCTGAAGTTTGGCCTATTCGTCGGCCTCGCGCTTGGGATCCTGAACATCATCCCCTATCTCGGCACGATCGTGGGGCTCGGTTTCGCGCTGCCGCTGGCGTTCTTCCAACCGGAGGGAGGTTGGCAACTCGTGGCGTTGGTGCTCGGGGTAAAGGTGGCCGTGCAAGGCTTCGAGGCCTGGTTCCTCACCCCCAGGATCATGGGACGCCAAACCGGACTGCACCCGGTGACGATCATTGTGGCCGTTTTCTTCTGGGGCACGGCCCTCGGCGGCGTTCTCGGTATGCTCCTTGCGATTCCTCTAACCGCCTTCGTGGTCACGGCGTGGCGGCTCGGGAAACGTAAGTATTTACCCGCCCACAATGCCTGACCGGAGCGCCCCGCCCTCCGAATGCGCCAATTGCGGCACCGAAATCCCACCGCGTGCGCACGCCTGCCCGGAGTGCGGCGCCGACGAACGCACCGGCTGGCGCGAGACCTCGGTTTACGACGGATTAGACCTGCCGGATACCGATCCTGAAGAACCCGGGTCCCAGAACAATCGCCCCTCCGGCCCCGCAGGCCTGCACTGGCTCTGGTGGCTGACCGGCGTTGTCCTCCTGATCACCTTCGCCGCCCTGCTGTCCCCGTTCCGATAGTCCCGGATTCCGGAGTATCAAAACCATCGCTTTGCTCCAAGAGAGCCGCCGTCAGGTCTTTGGGCGTGTACCCATCCCTAAGGGGTCAGGGCGTTGAGCGTTTGGCCGAGGCTAATTTCCCCAAAAAACGCTCAACGCCCTGACCCTCTCACCGGGCCGACCCGAGGCGGGATTACCGAATCGGGACGCTGCATTAAATCGCAAGAGCCTGATCATTATTATTCTGTACATATTCGCAAAGAGCCTTCCGTTCCGCGGTCGCTCACATGGTCAAATTTCGGTGCTTAAACGTTCAACGCCCTGACCCCTGTGGAGGGATGCCGATGGGGTCAGGGCGTAGAACGTTTAAGCGGCGGGGGAGCACTACGTTGCGGAGGTTCGAGGGCGGATGGCCGACGATGCGGGGTCCGAGGAGGAGTTTCCGTTGGGCCCGGGGCGGTGGCGGACTGAGGCCTGCCTTCAATTCGGCGCGCAGCCCCCGATTTTCGCGTGGCACCGCTTGAGCCGTGGGCACGGCGCGCAACAGTCGCCGGATGTCATGGCAGGTTGAGTTCAACTCAGGTGTCTGGTTGCCCGAGGTCGGCTGGTGGCTCGACGCCCACCACGCGCGGCCGCGTTCTTTCGTCTCTCACGCGCACTTCGACCATCTCGCCGCGCACGGCGAGGTCCTCTGCTCGGCCGGCACATCGCGTCTCATGCAGGCACGGCTGCCCGCACAACGCGTCGAGCACGTGCTGCCGTTCGGCCAGACGGAGCGCCTGGATCCGTCGACCACAGTCACGCTCCATCCCGCGGGCCACATCCACGGCTCCGCCCAGTGCCTGCTCGAGCACGAGCGGCTCGGCTCGCTCCTTTACACCGGCGATTTCAAACTTCGACCGGGCCGCTCGGCCGAGAATTGCACGACGCCGCACGCCGACACGGTCATCATGGAGACCACCTTCGGCCGCCCGCAGTACGTGTTTCCGCCGACGGAGCGGGTGCTCGCGGATGTCGCCGCGTTTTGCCACGCATCCTTGGCCGACGGCGATGTGCCGGTGCTTTTCGGCTACAGCCTGGGCAAAAGCCAGGAGCTGCTTTGCGGCCTCGCGGAGGCCCGGCTGCCCGTGATGCTCCACCCGCAAACACTCCGCCTCACCCGCATCTACGAAGAACTGGGGGTCGCGCTCCCACCGCACCGCGCTTTCGACGCCGCGGAGACGCCGGGTCACGTCGTGATCTGCCCGCCGCAGTCGAGGGCGTCCGCTTTCCTCCGGAAAATCCCCCGCCGGCGCACCGCGGCGATCACCGGCTGGGCGATGGATCCCAACGCCACCTTCCGGTACCAATGCGACGCGGCCTTTCCGCTCTCCGACCACGCCGACTTTCCCGACCTGTTGCGCTTTGTGGAAGCGGTCAACCCACGTCGCGTGCTCACGCTCCACGGCTTCGCTCGGGAGTTTGCCGCGACCCTGCGCGAGCGCGGCATCGAGTCCTGGGCGATCGGCGAGGAAAACCAGCTGGAACTGAATATCACACGACCGTCCACCGCGCCCCGGGACACAGCCCCTTCGCCGGCACCCGCGGCTTCGGAGAAAGCCGTCGCCGCGACCCCGGAAGCCCTGAGCCGGCTCACCGGGACCGCCGACGCGATCCACGCGGCCGCGCAGCGTACGAGGAAGGTGGAGCTGCTCGCCGGTTATCTGGCCGCGCTGCCGGAGGACGCGGCGGGGGACGCCGCGGTGTTCTTCAGCGCGCGCCCTTTCCCGCAGAGCGACGGCCGCAAGCTCGGACTGGGCTGGGCGCTCCTGAAGCGCGCGGTGCTCGAAGCCGCCGGTCTTGGTGAGGCGGAATACCGGGCGCAGTTCCGGCGTTTTCCCGACGCGGGCGACGCCACCGCCGCGATGTTCGCCGGCCGCCAGGCGCACGGCGCGCCCGTCTCCCTCGGAGACCTGGCGGCCTTTCTCGCCGCGGTGGCCGAGGAACGGGCGCCCTCGGGCAAACTCGAGCGGACCGCCGCCCTGCTCCGGCGCCTAGAGCCCGGGGAGGCGAAATACCTCGTGAAGCTTGTCACCGGCGACCTGCGCATCGGCCTGAAGGACGGCCTGATCGAGGAGGCGATCGCGCTCGCGACCGGATGCACGCCTGAATCGGTGCGTGAGGCGAACATGCTGTGCGGGGACCTCGCGGCGGTGACGCGCGCCGCCCGGACCGGCCGATTGCCGGAAATCCAGCTCAAGGTCTTCCACCCCCTGCAGTTCATGCTCGCGAGTCCCGAACCGACGGCCGAAGCGATCCTCGCGCGCCTTGGCGCACCAGTCTGGCTCGAGGAGAAATACGACGGGATCCGCTGCCAGGTGCACAAGCAGGGCGCACGCGTGGAGCTCTACTCACGCGACCTGAATCGGATCACGGCGCAGTTTCCCGAACTCGCACAGACCATCGCGGATCTGGCCGCCGACGTGATCCTCGACGGCGAACTCCTCGCTTGGCGAGATGACCGGGCGCTGCCCTTCGCCGAACTGCAGCGCCGCCTTGGGCGCAAGGGCGACGACTTCTTCCTTGGCGCGGAAGTGCCGGTCTCGTTCTGCGCCTACGATCTCCTTTGGCTCGACGGTGTTTCCCTTCTTGGAAATCCGCTGCGGGAACGCCGCGCCGCCCTCGATTCGCTCGCGCGCCGTGGCCCCACGGTTTCCCTCACGGTCGCACCGCGCCGCGAAGCCGCCGACGCCGTGGAAATCGAGGCCGCGTTCCTTGCCGCCAAGGCGCGTGGCAACGAGGGCCTGATGGCCAAGGATCCCACCACCCCCTACACGCCGGGGAGACGCGGACTCGCCTGGCTGAAACTGAAGAAGGCGGCCGCTACCCTCGACGTGGTGGTCGTCGCGGTGGAGTTCGGCCACGGTCGCCGGCGCGACGTGCTCAGCGATTACACCTTTGCGATCCGCGACGACGCCACCGGACGCCTACTCACCGTGGGCAAGGCGTACTCTGGACTCACCGACGATGAGATCGCGCGGCTAACCGCCCATTTCCTTGAGCGTACGCTCGAGGAAAATGGACGCCGCCGGATCGTGGTGCCGGATGTCGTCCTCGAGATCGCCTTCGACTCGATCCAGCCGAGCGACCGCCACGACAGCGGATTCGCGCTGCGTTTCCCCCGCATCGCCCGCATCCGGATCGACAAAACGCCCGCCGACATCGACACCCTGGCCACCTGTCGCCGACTCGCCGTCGGTTCCTTCGGGGCGCCGGCCACCCCAGCTTGAACGGCGTACCGAGGACGCGGTTGCGCGCTGGTCAGTCCGTCGTTCGGGACCCAACCTGCCTCGTTCCATGTTCCGGTCAGTCCCACCCGTTTTGGGCGCCAACCCAACCTCGCCGACCAGGCGCAAGATTCTCGTCCTTAGAGGAGGCGCGCTCGGCGACCTAGTCGTGACGCTGCCCGCGCTCGCGCGCCTGCGCGAACGCTGGCCAGGGGCGCGCATCACCCTCGTGGGGAACGCGACCGCGGGGCAACTCGCGCTCAACCGGGGCTTGATCGCGGAGCTTTTTTCGCAGCATGAAGGTCGCTGGGCGGCTTTGCACGGAACGGACCCTTTACCGGCGTCGCTAGGCGCGTGGCTAGCCGCCTTCGACCTCGTGGTGAACTTCTGGTCTGACCCGGACGGCGCGCTGCGGCGGCATTTTCCCGTACGCAAAGGACAGGTCTTCGTGGAGGCGCCGGCGCTGCCCCCGCCCGGGAGCGATCCAGCGGCCGCTCATTTTCAATCCGCTCTCGCCCCGCTGAGCCTGCACCCCGGACCGCTCCTGTACCCGATCGCCACCGCGGCGAATGCCTCGCGGGAACATTCCACCATTTTCATTCACCCCGGCAGCGGCTCGGCGCGGAAGAACTGGCCGCTGGCGAACTGGCTCCGCGTCGCCCGCGAACTCCCGGTTCGATCGGTTTTCATTCTCGGTGAAGCCGAGGTCCCCTACTGGGACGCCGCTGGAAACGCGACCGCGGGCTTCACCACCCTCAGAGGGAAAAACCTCGAGCAAATCGTCGCGGAGCTGGCCAACTGCCGGCTGTTTCTCGGACATGACTCCGGCATCAGCCACCTCGCGGCCGGTTGCGGCGCCCGGTGCCTGCTGCTGTTTGGACCCACCGAGCCCGCGACCTGGGCCCCGCCTTCGCCGTTGGTGCGCGTGCTGCAAGCCGGCGCCGACCTTTCGGCGCTCAGCCCCGAATTCGTCCTAGCGGCTGCGCAGGCCCACCTCGCGGACCAGAGTTCGGCCTGAAGCGCCACGGCTTCGCCGCCCAAACCAGTCCGGCGAACTTAACGTCCACGCGCCGTCCCGCCACGATGGTTGGCGGTGCAACTCGAACGCCCCGGTCCTCAATCCACCTCCCGGAGCGTGGGTCGCACGCGGCCGCGCGATTCAGATGGCGTCCGATGCCGAGGGCCCGAGTCCCCCACCCCGGACCGGAAACGCCCCCGAAACCGCGGAGTCTTTCAGCAACGCCGCAGGCCAGTCGGCCGGGCCGACCACGAGGTTCAACATCTCGTGCACGCCATAGCACAGGTAGACGTACCACACTCCCCCAGCCGCATACATGACCTCAGTTCGGGAGGTACGGCCAACGCGGGCGTGACACGCGAGGTCACGCTCACCGTCGAAGGCCTCCGTCTCGGTGATGACACGCGCCTCCCTGCGGCCTTCGACGTGCCGCCATACGAGGTGCTTGCCCAGCAGCCAGCGCGCCTGCGCGACCGTGGCGCGGCGCTGGAGGTAGGCGGGTGAAACTACCGGCAGGGACAAGCGGAGCACCGTGCCGCGAGTTTCGGAACCGCGCAGTTCCCGCGGAATACCCGCCACCGCCTTCGCGACCCTCCAGACCTTTTTATTTAAAATCACTCGCTCCCTCCGTTCTTTCCAAAACGCCGGACGCCGCTCTGACCTATCCGCGCTATCTGTGAAATACGCGGTCAAGAACGCGGAGGCGATTCAGCAACGCCTTCGGCCGTCGGGCCCTCCTCATGATCCGCGACTGGCAGCCGCGGCTACACCCGAGCCGGGCTGAATCCGTGTTAATCCGAGTCCATCCGTGGTTGCTCCAAACCAGAGACTTTCAGGCCGACGCAAGTGGACGGGCTCGAGGGCAAATCCTGCAGTGCAGCCCCGGCACTCCGCAACCGGTCCGGGCCAATTGCCCTTGCCGGTCCAGCACGGTTGACGCACCAAGCCGGCGTGAACGCCGCCACCTCGCGCGCCAACGCCCAACAGCACAAAGCCGACCTCCTGCGGTCGCTGCGGCTGTGCACGGCGGAGGGAGTGATGGCGATGCCCATCGTGACGATGTCGCTGCCGGTGAACGTCTTCATGACCGCGCTGGTCGCCAAGGCCTACGACCTGCCGAAGACCACCATCGGACTGATCAGCGCGCTGCCTTTCCTCGGCAACTTCCTCCAGATCTTCATCGCGGGGCTCCTCGCGCGCTGGCGTCCGCCCAAGGTGATCTGCGTCGGCGCCGCGGTGCTGCACCTCGCCAGCTGGGCGGTGCTTGGTGTGATGCTGCCGTTTATCCCGCGTGGCGAAGCGGGAGCGGCCGGAATCTGGCTCTCGGTCTGGTTCCTTGTCACCAGCTGCTTCGGCGCGGTGGCGGGCGTGTCATGGAACGCCTGGATCCAGGAATGGGTGCCGTACCGCATCCGCGGGAAGTACTTCGGCCGCCGCAACGGCACACTGCAGTTCTCCACGCTGGTCTTCATGCTCGTCGCCGGCTGGTCGCTGGCGAAGTGGGACTACGCGATCCCCGTCTTCCAGGCGCTGATCGCCGGGGCGTGCGTCATGCGCGTGTTCTCGCTCCGCTGGCAATGGATCAGCCCGACCCGCGCGCGGCGCGCCCCGCCTCCGGAGCCGAGCGCGCTTGGCGACCAACTGCGGCTGGTGCTAGCGGCGCGCTCGCTGCTTGTCTTCATCGCGTTCGGCGCGGTGTGGTCGTTCGCCGCCAATTGCTTCGGCCCGTTTTACCATGTGTTCATGTTCGAGCAGCTCGAACTGTCGGCGTTCGACGTCGGCCTGCTCGCCACACTGGCGCAATTGAGCGGCGCGCTCTCCCTGCCGGCGTGGGGCCACCTGCTCGACCGCTTCGGCAACCGGCCCGTGATGGCGGTCTCGCTCATCCTCTGGCAGGTGCAAAACTTCGCCTGGTGCTTCCTCACGGTCGAGAACCGCAACCTGCTCTACGCGATGTGGATCTGGGGAGGCGCGACGGGGGCGGGCTTCATCCTCGGCCAGTTCACCCTGCTGCTGCGCCTGCTGCCCCTTGAGGCGCGTAATCTCGCCATCGGGCTCAACCTTGCCGTCACGTCGCTGTTCGCGGCCGTCGCTCCGGTGACCGGCGGTTTTGTCCTCACCTGGGCGCTCGCGCGGTGGTCAGATCCATTCGCGGTTCATCACGTGTGCTTTCTCGTCCAACCCGCGCTCGCCCTCCTCGGCTGCGCGCTGCTGTTGCGCGTGCGCGAACCGCGCGCCAGTCCGCTCACGATGGTGTTCGGCGCGATGCGCAACATCCGCACGCTCAGCGGTATCTTCGGTCTCGGCTTCCTCGTGAACCACGTGTTTTACCGCGCTCAACGCGACCCGCGATGAATCCCGCCCCGCTGATCCTCACGCTCACCGGCAACCTCCTCGCGGAGCGCACCCTGGACTTCGAGGCCTGGGAGCCCGGCCGCACGCAGCGCGCGCGCACGGAATCGTTCCAGGTCGGCGGCAAGGGCATCAACGTCGCGCGGATGCTCCGGCGCCTCGGCGCGCCCCACGTCGCGCTGGGCTTCGCCGGCGGCGCCACCGGCGACGAGTGCGAGGCTTGGCTCCAAGCCCGCGGCTTCCACCACCGGCTGTTCCGCACGGGCGGATCGACTCGCGTCGGAACCGTGGTGCGGACCACCAACCGTCCAGAGACGACCTTCCTCGGGCCCGATGTCCCGCCCGACGCGGCGGCGGCCGCCGCGTGCGCGGCCTTCCTTGAAGCCCAGCCCGCCGGCACCGTGCTCGCCGTTTGCGGCAGCCTGCCCGGCTGGGCTACACCCGCGCTCCAGCCTTTGCGGGACACGATCGCCCGCTGGGTGCGCCGCGGCATCCTCGCGGTCGACACCTACGGGACCCCGCTGGCCGATCTCGTCACGCTCGGGCCGGATCTCGTGAAAATCAACGCGCAGGAACTCGCGGGTCTGCCGGAACCGTCGCACCCGGAATTCGCCCCGCAACGGACACGCTGGATCTTGACCGATGGCCCGGGCCCGGTGCGCGTCCGCGATGCCGACGGCGAACGCACTTTCCCACCGCCGCAGGTCACCGAGGTCTCCCCGACCGGCTCCGGCGACGTCCTGTTCGCCTGCGTGCTCGCCGCGCTGTACCAACGGGGCGACACGCTTGACTCCGCCGTGCGCCGCGCCCTGCCGTATGCCGCCGCCAACGCCGCCCATCCCGGGATCGCGGAGTTCCCCGAGCCCGCGGCCTGAGAGACGGCCTCATCCTCTGCCCTGCTTATCAACGGTCATTCCGCCATGCGCCTACCCATCCTGTTCACCCTCGTCGCCGCCATCTGCCTGCCGGCCTCCGCCCAGCGGCCGAACTTCATCATCATCCTCGCCGACGACCTCGGGTACGCCGATCTAGGTTCATACCGGAAGGAAGCGGACTCGCGCACACCTCATCTCGACCGCCTCGCGGCCGGGGGCATGCGCTTCACCGCGATGCGCTCCAACTGCACCGTGTGCTCTCCCTCCCGCGCGGCCCTGCTCACCGGTCGATTTCCGGACCGGGTGGGAGTGCCCGGTGTGATCCGGACTGCTCCCGCCAACTCCTGGGGTTATCTCGCTCCGGGCATCCCCACCCTGGGAGATCTTCTGCGGCCGGCCGGCTATCACACCTCGGTGATCGGCAAATGGCATCTCGGCTTGGAGGCACCGAACACGCCCAACGAACGCGGCTTCGACTTTTTCCACGGCTTCCTCGGCGACATGATGGACAGCTACACGAAACACCTGCGCCACGGGAACAACTACCTCCGGCGCGACCGCGCCGTGATCACCCCACAGGGCCACGCCACCGATCTCTTCACGGACTGGGCATGCGACCAGCTCCGCGCGCGTGCCGCAGACCGCCAGCCCTTCTTCCTGTATCTCGCCTACAACGCCCCTCACTCCCCCATCGAGCCGCCCGCCGACTGGCTCGCCCGTGTGAAGGAGCGGAACCCGGGCCTGACGGCCGCGCGCGCAGCCACGGTCGCGCTGGTGGAGCACATGGACGACGGCATCGGACGCGTCCTGGCGACGCTTCGCGAGACCGGCCTCGAAGGGAACACGATGGTCGCGTTCAGCTCGGACAACGGCGGATCACTGCAACACGCCAACCTCAACGAACCGTGGCGCGACGGAAAACAGAGCCACTACGACGGCGGTCTGCGCGTGCCCTTAATCGTTCGCTGGCCCGGCGTGGCCAAGCCCGGCACGGAAAGCGCATACGCCGGCCAGGTCTTCGACCTTTTCGCCACCTGCCTCGATGGCGCCGGCCGTCCGGTCCCGGCGGACACCGACGCGGTCAGCCTGTTGCCGATCCTGCGCGGGGCGCCACCTCCGGCCGCCGAGCGCGAGCTCTACTTCGTGCGCCGCGAGGGCGGTCCGCAGTACGGCGGGCGCGATTACCACGCGCTGGTCCGCGGCGACTGGAAGCTGCTGCAGAACACTCCCTATTCCCCGCTCGAACTGTACAACCTCCGCGAGGACCCGCAGGAGAAGACCAACGTGTTCGCGCAGAACCAGCGCGTCGCGCGCGAGCTCCAGTCCCGCCTCGCGCTGCATATCCAGCGCGGTGGTACCGTCCCGTGGCAGGGCCCCGCCGCGGGCAAGTGACGTAGGCTCCACGGAGGGATCCGCAGCCCGCGCCCCAGGAGCGGGCGGCGCGGAACAAGACTTATGGATCAGGTAATCCGCGAAACTCGGGAGGAGGCGGGATTTTCACTTGTCGGGGCAACCGGTTGGGAGGACTGGTGTCAGTTTATCCATGAAAGCCGCGAAGATCGTCGTCATAGCCCTCGGTTCATTGCTCGCGCTGGTCGTCATCGCCGGCGCGGTGGCGCTCAGCTCGGGTTTCCAGACCTGGGCCGTGCGCAAGGCCCTCGCGGGCCAGCCCGGCCTCGATCTCGAGGTCGGCGAGGTCGCGGCGGGTTTGTCCTCCGCCACGGTCCGCGGGGTTAAGCTGAAGCAACCCGGTCTCGCGCTCGAAGTTGGCGAGGTCTCCGCCCGCTACTCCGCGTGGGCTTATCTTTCCGGCGGAATGATCGACTTCGACGAGATCGACGTGAAGGGCATCGCCGTCGATCTGCGGTCCGCCCCGGCCGCCGCGCCGGGCAAGTCACCCGCCCCGCAAGGCTCCAGCCGCGGCGACGCCGGTAAAGCCGCCGGCACGGAACAGCGCGCCGCGGCGAAATCCGGCGCAACCGCCAAGCCCGGCGGGGAAAAACCCGCTGAATTCGAGGGTTTGCTGAAGGCGGCCCAGCTGCCGGTCGATCTGCGGGTCCGGCGCCTTTCCGCCGCCGGAAACGCCCTGCTGCCCGACGGGCAGCGGACCAGCTTTGAACTCCGGGGCGAGGACCTGAAGACCGGCGCGAAGGGCCGGCTGGAGTGGAAGATCGACTACGCCGACGCGCGCAAGGATGCCACCGTCACAGCCGTGAAATCTTCCGGCACGCTGACCGTGACCATCGGCACGGGGCGCGCCATCGAGGCCGCTGACCTCGAGGCGGAAGCAGCCGCGAAGGGCGCGGGCATTCCCGCCGACACGGTGAAGCTCACCGGACGCGTCGCCCGCGGATCCGGCGGGGATGAGGATTACACGGCCGCCCTTTCATTGCTCAGAAACGGCAAGAGCGAGCAATTGGTCTCGACCAAGGCGCGCTTCACCGCCGCGGCGCGGGAAGTGGCGGGTAATTGGGAGATCGCCCTGCGCAGCGAACAGCTTGCCGCGCTGCTGGCTGGTTTCGGTCTGCCCGAGGTGGCGGCTTCGGGCAGCGGCAAGTACTCGGTGAAGCCGGCGGCGGGCGCGGCCGCGGCGAACGGCAACCTCGAGGCTCGCGTGGCCGAACTCGGCAAACTCTCGCCCGCCCTCGGGGCAATTGGCGCAATCGGTGTCAAATCCAGCTTCGACGGCGCCGTGGCCGAGGGGATCGCGGAAATCCGCGCGTTCTCCGTGGACGTGGCCGACGCCAACGGCCGTACCTTCGCCGGTATCAAGCTGCTGCAGAAGGCGGTCTACCGGCTCACGGATCGCCAAGTATCGCTCCCGAACCCGGGCGCCGAGGCGGCCCGGCTCACACTCGAGGCGGTCCCGGTTGCCTGGGCGCAGCCGTCGCTCGCCCCGATGAGGATCGAAAGCGGGACCCTTTCCGTTTCCCTTGCGATCGAGGGCGAGCCCGACGGCAGCCGCGTGAGGCTGCGATCCACCACGCCGCTCACGCTCGCCGGGCTGACCGTGCGCGACGGGACCGGAAAGGCGCTGCTCGAAAATATAACCCTGTCGGTCGCCCCGGCCATCGACTACACCCCGACCCGGCTGACCGCGCGGCTCGCCGACCTGAAGCTCTCGATGACCACCGGCGACAGCATGTCGGGCGAGGCGAGCGCGGATATCGCGGGCCTTGCCACGAAACCCACCGCGCGCTTCGGCGCCAAACTGCAGGCCAAACTGGTGACGCTCGCGAAGCCCTTCCTCGCCTTTGATCCCGGCCCGCTGACCGTCGACCTCCAGGCCGACGGACGGCATGAGGCCGATACCCTCCAGCTCACCCAAGCGAAGGCCGTGATCAATCGCGACGGCGACCGGCTGCTTGCGGCGGTGGAGTTGCTGCAAGGCCTGCGCGCCGAGACCAAGTCCGGCGCGATCACTTCGGAGAAACCGGACGCTCCAACCGCCCGCGTGCGTATGGGCGCGGTGCCGCTCGCATGGGCCGAGCCCTACGTCGCGGGTTCTAAAATCGCCGGGGAGTTCGCGGGGACCGCGCTCGAAGTGACGTTACGCTCCAAGGAGGATGTGGCGCTGCGCATCACCGAACCGCTCGTGCTGCGCGGAGTGACCGCGAGCCTCGACGGCAAGCCGCTGGTGCAGGGCGCCGATCTCACCGCCGCGCTTGCGGCGCAGCTGCGGCAGGGCGTGCTTTCCTATGAGATCGGCACCCTCGAGATCCGGCAGGGCGAAACCCCGTTGCTCAACCTCAAGGCCGCCGGGGAACTCAAGACCGCCGCCAAACCTCCGGCCGTGTCGGCCAAGGGGAAACTGGAGGCCGACGCCGGCGCCCTGCTGCGGCAACCTGCGCTCACCGGTCTGGCCAATCTGGGCCGCGGCCGCGTGACGGCCACCTTCGATGTCACGGCGGACAAGCATCTCAACGCCTCGGCGGTCGTGTCCGCCCGCGCGCTCGCGACCCGCACCGCGCCGCGCGAACTCGGCGACGTCGACCTTTCGTTGACCGCGGCGCTGAAGGAGAACGGGGATGGCAGCCTCAAGGCTCCCCTCACCGTCACCGCGGGCGGGCGGAAGTCCGACTTGCTCGTCGAAGGCAGCTTCGGCCGCGGCGCCGACCAGAAGAGCCTCGCGTTCAAAGGCCGCCTCACGAGCGCCAATCTCGTCGTGGATGATTTGCAGGCCCTTTCCGGCCTCGCTCCCGCGAACGAAACCACGCCGGCCGCCGGCCCGAACCGCCCCCCCGCCTTGCCTGCCCCCGGCGGACGCAGCGCCCCCGCGGCCACCACTCCCGCCAAGCCGGCGGGCCCCGCCCGCGACACGAAACCCTTCTGGTCGGGCCTCACCGGGCGCGCCGAGGTCGACCTCAAGCGCGTGCTCTACGGCAAGGATTACACCATCCGAGCGATCAAGGGAGCCGCGACGATCACCGATTCACGGCTATCCCTTGACGGACTCGAGGGCAGCTTCCGCGACCAGCCCTTCAAGCTGGCCACAGCCGTCACGTTCAACGCGGTGCAGCCGCAACCGTACGCGCTCACGGGGCTCGTCGACATCACGGGCATAGCGATCGGCGAGGTTCTGCGGGCCGCGACGCCCCAGGGAAAGCCGATGCTGGAGACCACGGTCAAAGTCGCCGCCAAGCTGGCGGGGAACGGATTGAACGCCGGTCACCTGCTCGAGCGCACCTATGGCAGCTTCGAGGTCACGGGGAGCAAAGGCGTGCTCCGCGCGCTGGGACGCAAAGGCGAGACGGTGACCACCGCCACAGCGTTGATCGGCCTCGCCGGCGCACTGGCGGGCGGCGGGCAGCGCGTGGCCGCCGCGGCGGGCGGGGTGAGCCAACTCGGCCGCGAGCTGGAGGAAATGAAGTTCGACGGCCTGACAGTGAAATTGGAGCGCGACGCCGCGCTGAACCTCAATGTGAACACCATCGAGTTTCTTTCGCCGACCACCCGTCTCGCCGGCAAGGGGCGAGTGACGTACGTGGAAGGCAAGGGCTTCGAGCTGTGGCCGCTGCAGTTCGAGTTTCGTCTGGGCGGCAAAGGCTACCTGCAGCAACTCCTCAATGAGGCGCGCGTGCTCTCCGGCGAGCTCGACGACAAGGGCTACGCGACGATGGGCGACGCGTTCACCATCGGCGGCACCGCCTCCGGCGTGACGACCAACCTCTGGCAGATCATCGCGCGCGCGGGCCTGGGCGGTCTGCTGCGCTGAGTCGCCGGCGCGACCGCCGAAATCCGTGGTGAAACACGCGGGGCGGTTCAGTCATGCCTTCGGCCGTCCGAATCACAACATGGTCCGCGGCTACCCCAAGGGCAAAGCCGGTAAGCTTCGGAATCTTCCGCGTTTTCCGTGGGCAACTTCTTATTCGGGAATTAACGGAGGGAGCACGATTCGCTCCGCACGGTTGGCCGTACTCCCGTCCGCTTTTCCTCATCCCTCGCCGCGCGCCGCCTTTGCTATTGCCCTCGCCCGCGGCGTCGCGTTTTCCCTTCGCGGCAACGGGGTTGCATGCGGAGCCCGGTTGCATCCGGCAACCATGTCCCTGATCCCCTTCACCAGTCAGCTGATCGCCGACGTCGGCATTTCCTTCGGAGACGAAGGCAAAGGTCGCCTCATCCCGGAGGTCGCCGACGAG